>NZ_FRCS01000011.1 GCF_900143005.1 Cryptosporangium aurantiacum | reverse complement strand
CCACTGCAACGACTACGACTACAACGACTGCTACAAGCCGCGCCGCCGTCGCCGCCACCACAAGAAGCGTGACTACTGCTGGGACTACGGCTACTAAGCCGAACCCCCCCAACACAAACAAACGGCCGGGAAGCCCCAACGGGCTCCCCGGCCGCTTCGTGGGAGCCGCTAGGTGGGTCCCGAAAGGAACGCGGACTTCAGCCGGAGCAGCACCGATCCGCGTCCGACGGCGGGAACGGCGCCCTAGTCGCGGTCGTGATGGCAGACGGCTTCCAGCTTGAATCCGAACGGGTCCAGCCAGAACGTGGCGTATCACGGAGCCGGATACTCCGGGAAGTGCCGCGGCGCGTGCAGGATCAGGCTGCCGAGCTCGATCGCCCGAGCGTGCAGGGCTTCCACCGCCGACCGCGTCCGTACCGTGAAGGCCAAGTGCTGGAGGCCGGTGCGGTGCCGGGAGTAGTCGCCGGGTTTCTGCGCCGGATAGAAGAACAGGTAGGTGCCCGGCTTACCGTTCGCGGGCCGGTAGGAGAACTCTTCGTCGGCCGCGAAGAACTCCTCGAAACCCGCCATCGGCAGAATCTGGTCGTAGTATGCCTTCGCGGCCGCCAGATCGGGCACGTTGACTCCCAGATGGCCTAGCACCCGACGATGATCCCACTCCTGCGTTCGCGCCGCGGCGATGGATCTGCGGGATTGTGTGAGCGCCGAGCACGATGAGAACGGCGGCCATGGCCGCGCCGACCCCGCATCTCGACGCGGCGCCGCCTCAGGCCCATGCGGCGAGCAGCAGCCCGGCCGCGCCGGCCACCTCCACCCAGAAATAGAACCACGTCGGGTAGAAGCAACGAGGTGTCTCGACGACGCGGGCGACCAACCGGCCGCCGGCCATGCCGAGCAACGCGGCGGCCACGGTGGTCACGGCTCCGGTGCGGATGCCGCCCAGGTCGGTGACCGCCACTGCCAGCACGACAGCGATCGCGACGCCGAATCCGCCGTAGACGGCGCGGATCTCGGTCCGGGCCGCCGCGCCGGACAGCGTGATGCCGAACGGCTTGACCAGCGCCACCGGCGCGGCCAGGCCGACGATGCCCATGCCCGCGAAGAACACTGCAACAACAACGATGAGGACGCTGGTCACGGGCGCGCCGCCGGCCGGGGCTCGTCGGGCAGCGCGGTCGCGGTGGCCAGCGCCACCAACAGGACCATATCGGCGATCGCGACCCGCTGCTGAGCGGCGTTGACTCCGGTGCCGAAGGCGAACAGCACGAACGACGTCATGCTCACCGCGGCGACGACGCGCGCGGTCGGGCGCAGCGGTGGACGCCAGGCGGAGACCACCACCACGGCGCCGATCAGCGCCAGCATCACCGCCCGATGGCGTAACAGCACCGTGAGGTCGGGCGTGGGGTCGTCGATGCCGTAGGCCGTCTGCATACGCCCGGGAGCAACGGCCACCGCCACGCCGTTGAAGCCGATCGCCGTACCGATGCCGACGAGCAGCAGCTGTTTCACCCGCGCGCGCCACCGCATGCCTGTACTCCGCTCTTCGTGAGGACCTGTTCCTGCCACGATGGGCTGATGCAGGCGGGGCCGCTTTCACGAACGTGCTACCGGCCGCGGCTCTGGCTGTGGCCCGGCCAAGCGGTGTACGTCGGACCGTCCCTCGGGCTCGACCCGCACCGCGGCTCGGTGGCCTGCCTGGCGATCGCGATCGGTGGAACGTTCACGGTCGGCGTCGACGGCGTGCCCGGGCCACCGGTGCGCAGCGCGCTGATCCCGCCGCGGCTGACTCATCAGGTCATCGCCGCGGCCGACCGGATGGCGTTCTGCTACCTCGACCCCGCCTCAAGCCGGTACCGCGACTGCGTCCGCGTCATGACGACGTCGGACACGATGATCGCTTACCGGCACCGGCACGAGGACGTCCTGGCCGCGACCGCCGGTGACCTCACCGATGAGACGGCCCAGGGCTGGCTGGACACCGCCACGGGGCCTCACGGTGCCATGGACCCGCGGATCCGTACCGCGGTCAGCGCCCTGTACGAACACGCCGACCGCAGCGCCGCCGACCTGGCCGCGCTCGTCGGGCTGTCCCCGTCACGGTTCCTGCACCTGTTCGGCGAGGCAACCGGCACCAGCTTCCGCCGCTACCGCCTGTGGGTGCGCATGCGCCGCGCCGCCGGGCTGATCCGCGACGGAGCCGACCTGACGACGGCCGCCGTCGACGCCGGGTTCGCCAGCCCATCGCATTTCACCAGCGCGTTCCACGCCATGTTCGGTCTGCCACCGCGTCATCTGCTGGGCACCGACATCACGATCTGCGGGTGAAGCCAGGCTGACCCGGGACCCCTGGGGTCACCCGCCAGGGTCCGGCACCGGTTCGGCGTGCGGCCCTGGTCCGGCACGGTCGGGCCATGGGCAGCTGCCCGTGCTGAGCAGCCGGAAGGAACGGGATTCACGATGACTACCCGCACCGTCGAGGTGAACGGGATCGCGCAGCGCTACCACGTCCACGGCCAGGGGGCCGCGGTGCTGGTGGCGGTGCCCGGAGGCCCCGGTGTCTCCTGGGACTCGCTTCGGATGCCCGAGGTCGAGCGGGCCACGACCGTGGTCTACGTCGAACCGCTCGGCACCGGTGAATCCGGGCGTCTCCCGACGCATCCGAACGGCTACACCCGGGCGGTGTACGCCGCGGCCCTGGACCGGGTTCTCGACGACGTCGGCGAAGAGCGGGTCTATTTGCTCGGGCACTCGTACGGCGGCTTCGTCGCGCAGTACTACGCCGCGCACCACCCCGAGCGGCTCGCCGGGGTGGTGCTGTACGAGAGCGCTCCGGTCACCGGGGCGGAGCACCAGGCCGAGGCGGCACGTCAGGTGGGGGAGTTCGCCCGGCGCAACGACGGCAACCCCGAGCTGCCCGCGGTGCTGGAGGCGATCGGTTCGGTCGGGTCGATCACCGACGACGAGCAACTCACGCGGACGTTGCGCGGCCTGCTGCCGGCGTACTTCGCGCACTACTGGGAGCGGGAGCAGGAGCTGGCGCCGTACCGCGACAACACCAGCGTCACCTACATCTCCGGCCTCGACGCCGACGGCAACCCCGACACCGTGCAGGACCGCGAGCTGCTGGCCGGGCTCACCGTGCCGACGCTCGTGATCGGCGGCCGGTACGACGTCATCTGCGGTGAGCGCTGGGCCCGGGAGATCCACGATCTGGTTCCCGGATCCCGGCTGGTCATCCTCGAGGAGAGCGGCCATCTCGGTCACGTCGAGGAGCCGGAGCGGTTCGCCGCCGCGATTGCCGAGCTCGTGGCGTCCACCAAGTAGGTAGCGGAGCCCGGCCTGCACGGGGAGGCCGGGCTCCGGGCCGTCGTCACCGTGGCGGTTGCCGCCGGCGATTAGCCCACACGGACCTGAGCAGGACCGACGGCGCGGCCAGCGTGCTCGGGTGCGTGTTCATGAACGCGACGTCGTTGAACTTCGTCCCGATCGTCACGTCGACGACCGAGGCCGCGATCACCTGGTTGATCAGGGCACGCTGCAGCCGGACCGGCAGTGGGGGCTTGCCGGTCTCCAGCCGCTCGGCGTCGCCCGAGGTGGAGAGGTCCCAGGCAGCGTCCACCACGACTTTCTGCAGCCGGAGGAAATCGGTCGCGGCGGCGGAGGGGTCCGCACCGTCACAGAGGTACTCCGACAGGCAGGACGCGTGCAGCGTCGCCGAGGACATGCCCTGTCCGTAGACGGGGTTGAACGACGCCACGGCGTCGCCGACGCTGACCAGGCCGCCCGGGAGCCGAGCCGCCCGGTCGTAGCGGCGTCGCCGGGCGTCGGCCATCCGGTAGGTGTGGACCTCGCCGACCGGTTCTTCCCGCGCGACGGCGGCGAAGACCGGCGGCAGGTCCGCGCAGCGTGTCAGGAACTCGTCCCAGTCGCGGGACAGCCGGTCGTCGCCGTAGGTCATCAGCATCAGCATCCACTGGCCGTCCTCGATGCCGTTGAGTGCGGCCTGCGTCTTCTTGTGATAGCCGGGGGTGAAGCGTGAGATCGCGGCACCGACCGGTGGCTGAACCTGGGAGCGCTTGAAGTACGCCGTCGCGTAGTTGACGTCGATCTGCATCCGCTCGAGCTCCGGCGCCTCCCAGCCGTCCCGCTCCAGCCAGTCCGACAAGCGGCTGGACCGGCCCATGGCGTCCACCACGAAGGCGGCGGGCAGCGACTCGCCCGCGTCGAGCCGGACGCCGCTGACCCGGCCGTCGCGGTATTCCAGCCCGGTGGCGAACGCGGTGAGCAGCCGGACGTTCGGCAGCGCCCGGGTGTGACGGCGCAACTGTGCCTCGATGAAGCTGCGGCTGGCGTTCAGCAGCACGGCGTTGGGAGTCGTCACCGAGCAGACGTCGTCGGCCCACTGCTGGGTCTGGTGCGCGTTCGTGAACACCGCACCGTGGCCGATCGCCTCGTCGGTGAACCCGGGGAACCAGCGTTCGATCTGCGCACGCCCGCCCGGCAGCAGCGCGTGGACCTGAAAACGCTGCGGCACGCCCCGCCGCTCGCCGTCCACCGAGTCGTCGCGCTCGACGACGACGACGTCCTCGGCGTGGTCGGCCAGTACCCGCGCGGCGAGCAGACCGGCGACGCTGCCACCGAGCACCACCGCGTGCCGCAAGCGTTTGTTCGGAACGTGCGGTTGGTGCGTACTGCTCAGCCTCCTGAACACGTGCGCCGGTGATGCGCTCACGGGGGATCCCTTCGTGGACTTTCATTACGGCAGGTGATCCTGGCGTCACTTCAACGCAAGAAGACGACTCAGTCGCCGATCCGATAGAGCCTGATTCGCCCCGATCAGGTGGGCACTAGCTGATGTCCAGAACCGCCTTGCCGTGCAAACGGCGTTCCCGGAGGGCGGCCAGGGCGTCGTCGGCGGCTTCCCAGCTGCCGCGCCACGAGATCTGCGGATCCAGAGCTCCGGAGGCCACCCGGCCGGCCAGCCAGCTCAGCTCGTCGTCGAAGCGTGGGCAATCCAGCAGGTAGAACGTGACCAGGGTGCGGTCGTGGCCGACGTCGCCGAAGAGCGCTCCGAACGGGAACATCGCCGGTTGCCCGGCCGAATGTCCGACAGCCACCAGCGTTCCGCCGGGCGTCAGCCGGCCGAACGCGTCGACCAGTTGTTCGCCGCCGACCAGGTCGACGACGCCGTCAAAACGCCCCTCGACGACGACGTCGTCGGCACCCAGCGTCCGCAGGCTCTCGCCCTGCCGGGCGGGGTCGGCGGTGGACGCCGTCACGCGGGCGCCCGCGAGGTGAGCCAGCTGCACGGCGTACCGTCCTACCCCGCCGGTCGCGCCGGTGATCAGAATCCGCTTGCCGAGCAGCGGGCCGATCCGGCGCAGGGCAAGCAACGCGCTGACTCCGGCCACCGGGACCGTGCTGAGCGCACCTAGGTCGGCGCCGGCCGGCGCCACGCCGAGCATCGCGGTGTCGACCGCACGCAGTTCCGCCCACGCTCCGGCCGGGCCGACCGTGACTACCGGGGTGCCCGCCGGTGGCCCGGAGCCGTCGGCTGCCGCGCGCTCCACAACACCGGCCGCGTCCCAGCCCAGCACCGTGCCGTCCGGCGCGTTCGGGACCGCGTGCACGACTTCTCCCGCGTTGAGCGAGGTCGCCGTCGTTCGGACGAGCGCCTGTCCGGCGCCGGGTATCGGGTCATCGGCCTGGCCTAAACGCAGGCCGGACGGGGTGGAGCGGTCGACGAGCAAGGCGCGCACGGTGATCTCCCAACAAGTGCCACTGAGTGGCGAAAGCCTATAGGAGGCAGTTGCTGCCGAGCTACCCTTCCGTCGTGACCGAGCTCCCCGCCCCGCTCCGCGAACGCAAGAAGCAGCGCACCCGCCAAGCGCTGATCGATTCCGCCCTGGAGCTGTTCACCGCTCGGGGTTTCGCCGACGTCACGCTCGACGAGCTCTGTGACGGAGTCGACGTCTCCAAGCGCACGTTCTTCCGCAACTTCGTGAGCAAGGAAGACGTCGCGATGGCTCCGTTGCAGGACATGTGGCTCGCTGTCTTGGCCGAACTGGAGACCGCAGAAAACCCCGGCCGCACGCTGTTGACGCTGCTGGAGGAGTGTTTGGTCGCCGCGCTGGACCGGATCGGCGACGAGGAGTGGGCACGGCGGGCGCGGCAGAGTCACCGGCTCGCGCAGAACACCCCGTCGATGGACGCGCACAACCGCGAGTTCTGTGAGCGCACCACCCGCGCGCTGCTGGAGATCGCGCACCGGCGGTTCGACGTCGGAGCCCTGGACGATCCGCGGCCACGGCTCGCGGCGGACATGCTCGTCTCGGCTTTTCACTACGCGATCGAGGGCTGGGGGGCGGGCACCGCTCGGCCGGACAGCGCCGACCTGGCCGCCCGGGTGCGAACCGCCGTCGCCGCGCTGCCCGGCAGCCTCACGCTGACCGCGATTCCGCGGTAACCCATCGCCCGGTGGGAAGGGTCACATCCCTTTGAGTGCCCCGGTCCTATTTCGACCAGTGTGCTACCCAGTTAGGGACCCGACGGCGGATCCACAGGCGAGGCGGTAGATGGGCGCGACGACCGATCTGGACGTGGTCGACACCGGGCGTTATCCGGTGTCGGAACCGGAGAGCCCGGCCTGGTGGGCGGTGGTCGAGCGGGTGCGGGCCGAGCTGGCCACCGAGGGCTGCAGCGTCGTCCCCGACTTCATCCGGCCCGCGCTGCACGAGGCGCTCCGCGCCGAGTGCGCGACGGTGGCACCACTGGCCCATTTCGACGTGGAGACCGTGAACGTCTACAACGTGGACGTCGACGACGACTTACCGCAGGACCACCCGGCACGCACCCCGATGCGCCGGGAGAACGCCTTCACCGCCCGGGATCTGATTCCCCGCGACACGATCATCCACCGGCTCTACACCGACTCGCGGTTCCAGCGGTTCGTCGCGGCCTGCTTCGGACTGCCCGAGGTGTATGAGCTGGCCGATCCGCTCGCCGGTCTCTGCCTCAACGTCGTGGCGCCGGGCAAGGGCCACCCGTGGCACTTCGACACCAACGAGTTCGCGGTCAGCCTGCTCACCCAGGAACCCGAGCGCGGTGGGGTGTTCGAGTACTGCCCGGAGATCCGGTCGGCATCGGCCGAGAACTTCGCGGACGTCAAGGCCGTGATCGAGGGCCGCGACCAGCAGCGGGCGCATCGCCTGACGTTGCGCCCCGGCGACCTCCAACTCTTTCGTGGCCGCTACGCGTTGCACCGCGTGACCACCGTCGAGGGCGAACGCCAGCGCCACACCGCGATTTTCTCCTACTCGGAGCGCCCCGGCGTCGTGGGCAGCCCGGCCCGCACCCGCCAGTTGTTCGGCCGCGTCCTGCCCGAACATCGGGCCCGGGCCGTGCGCGTCGACGAACTGCTCGACTAACCACGGAGGGACCTCGTAGTGCCGACCGAAGACACCGTTGCCCATGACCGGACCGGGAAAGTCTCCTTCGACGACATCTACACCCGCCCTGATCCACGCGCGTTCTACGCGACCCTCCAGCAGTTCGACTACCGCATCCCCGACCTCGCCCTGCCGCATTTCGAGCGTCTGATCGGCGAGTACCGAACCGAAACCGGGATCGCCACGCCCACCGTGCTCGACATCGGCAGTTCCTACGGGGTCAACGGCGCGCTGCTGCGGTGCGGCACGAGCGTCGCCGAGCTGACCGAGCGGTACGCCGCGGCCGCCTCCCTCTCCCGCGCCGAGCTGGTCGCCGCCGACCGGGCGTTCGTCGACGCGCGCCGCAGGCCCGACGCTCCGCGTTGTGTCGGTCTGGACGTCTCCCGGCCGGCGCTGGACTACGCGGTCGCGGCCGGGTTCCTCGACGGCGCCCTGCACGCCGACTTCGAGGCGGACGAGCCGACCGACGCGCAACGCTCCGAACTGGCCGGTACCGACCTGGTCGTGTCCACCGGCTGCCTCGGGTACGTCACCGAGAAGACGCTGTTGCGGGTCGTCGACGCGGCCGGCGGCAGGCTGCCGTGGATGGCTCACTTCTGCCTGCGGATGTTCCCCTACGACGCGATCGCCGCCGAGCTCGGCGACCTCGGCTACACCACGGTCCGCATCGACCGTCCGTTCCGGCAGCGGCGGTTCGCTACCGACCACGAGCGGACCTCGGTCCTCGACCGACTGTCCGACCTGGGCGTTGACGCCACCGGCCTGGAAGCGGACGGTTGGTTCTACGCCCAGCTCTACCTCTCCCGCCCGCGCAACAGAAAGGCTGCATAGCCGTGCCCGAGTGGTCGACCCGCACGTTCGGCAACGAGGACCTCCTTCCGCGGGTACCGCTCCCGACGCTCGAAGCGTCCTGCGAGCGCTTCCTGCAGTGGTGCGCGCCGCTGCTCACCCCCGAGCAACTCGCGCAGACCGAGGCCGAGGTCGCGGCTTTCCTCGCCCCTGACGGGCCCGGCCGCCCGCTGCACCAGGTGCTGGAGAAGTTCGACGCCACCGAGGGCGTCCACAGCTGGCTCGACACGTTCTGGCCGTACCGGTACCTCGGGCGCCGCGACCGGATCGCGCTCAACGCGAACTTCTTCTTCTTGTTCGCCGACTCCGGTCAGACCCAGGTCGAACGCGCGACGGCTCTCATCGCGGGCGCGCTCGCCTTCAAGCATTCGGTGGACGCCGAAACGCTCGCACCAGCGGTGGTGCGCGGTGTACCGCAGACGATGGAGCAGAACAAGTACCTGTTCTCCACCACCCGGATCCCGGGAGAGGTGCAGGACACCGTGCGCGGCCCCTACGGCAACGGCTGGGACGGACCGTCCCGGGCCCGGCACATCCTGGTGCTCCACCGGGGCGTCGCCCGCAAGGTCGACGTGCTCGGGCCGGGCGGCGAGCCGTACGCGCTCGACGAGATCGCCGGTGCGCTGCAGAGCGTCCTGGACGCCGGTTCGGACGCTGCGTCACACCCGGTCGGGCACCTGACCACCAAGGCCAGGGCCGCCTGGGCCGCCGACCGGCAGGCGCTGCTCGCGCTCGACCCCGCGAACGCCGCCGCTCTGGACGACGTCGAGAGCGCGCTGTTCTGCGTCTGCCTCGAGGACGTCGCACCGACCGACGACCTGATCGCGGCCGACCACCTCCTGCACGGCGACAGCGGCAACCGCTGGTTCGACAAGGCCGTGTCGTTCGTGGTGTTCGCCAACGGGCGGGCCGGCATCAACGTCGAGCACTGCGAGCTCGACGGCACCACGATCCTCCGGTTCGTCGACGCGGTGCTGGGCTCTTCGGCGGCCGAACACGCGGTGGCCGCCGGCGCCCGCTCCCAGGGCTCCCCGACCGTCGCGCCGGTGACGTTCGTGCTGGATGACGCCCTGCGAACCGCCGTCCGGGCGGCCGGAGCGGACTTCGCCGACTACGCGGCGGCGACCGCGACGACCGTGCTCACGTTCACCGACTTCGGCTCCGACCGGGCCAAGCAGCTCCGGATGTCGCCGGACGCCTTCGTCCAGATGGCCTACCAGCTGGCGCACCGGCGGGCGAAGGGGCTTACCGGCGCCACCTACGAGTCGATCGCCACCCGGCAGTACCAGCGCGGTCGCACCGAGGCGATGCGGGTCGTCACCCCCGAGGCGGTGGAGTTCGTCGCCGCGATGGACGACCCGGACGCCACACCCGACGCCCGGCGCGCCGCGTTCCGGGCCGCGGCCGAGGCGCACGTCCGGCGGGCCAAGGAGTGCCAGGCCATCCAGGCGCCCGAGCAGCACCTGTGGGAGCTGCAGCTCATCCAGCGGCGCGGCGAGGCCATCGGTGTGGACGCCGAGCCCGCGCTGTTCCGCTCGCCGGGCTGGACGATCCTGCGGGACGACTACCTGAGCACCAGCTCGGCGCCGTCGACCTCGATCGACTACTTCGGGTTCGGCTCGACCAGCAGCCAGTGCATCGGCGTCGGCTACGTGCTGCTGCCCGACCGGCTGGCGGTCCATCTCAGCACGCCGCGTGCGGTGGCCGACGGTATGGAGCGGTTCGCCACCGAACTCGGCCGGGCGCTGGGCGAGCTCGCCGATCTGCTGTGACCGGTTTCGAACGGGTCTTCGTCTCCTACCACCAGATGCAGGTCACCACGTGCGTCGATACGCACTCCGAGCTGGGCATCTACCAGGCCGGTGACGACCTCGTGCACCTCACCGGCGCGGGCGACCTGACCGTGATGACCGGCCCGCACACCGGGTGGGTCGACGTCCGGGTGACGGTGCGGACGGCGGCACCCGCCGACCCTGCGGGGTGGGACGCGGTCACCGAGACCACGCTGTGGTGCCCGGAGGGTGAGCTGTCCGTGCACGGCCTGATGGGGGAGAGCCCGGAGGCCTTCAGGGCGATCGCGGTGCCCGGACCGGGCCTGCTCCGGGTGCAGGTGCGGGCGCGGAACCGCACACCTGAGGGTGAGGAGGACGCCGGCGGGCCCGCCGAGCAGTACGAGATCGTGCTGTGGCCGGTCACGACCGACACCGGCTTCCGGACGCTGTGCGCCGACCGGCTGTCGGCGCAACCGTGGAGCGCCCCTCCGGCCGGTGCGGCGGGCTGGGCGATGGTGCACCTCGTCACCGGCGTCGACGACGTCCTGCGCGAGGCGGTGGTGCGACGGCGGCGGACGGCGCCGCATCCGGCGTTCGTGCCGCGCGTCCCCGGACGGTCGACCGCGCCGGAGCCGCGGGTGGCGGTGCGCCGCAGCCGGACCCTGCCCGCGGCCCGTGCGGCCGCGATCGTGGCCGATCCCGACGGGGCGCTGGGGCTCCGTGACCTGCGGCTGAGTGCCGGCCCGCTCACCGCGCGCCTGGGAACCGGCACGACGGTGTCCGAGTGGCGCTGGGAGAACGCCGCCGGGCCGGTTCCCGACGAGGTGCCCGGCTCGGTGGAACTCACGGTCGAGTCCGTGCCGGGCCGCTCGGACGGAGAACTGACCGTCCACCACCGTGGCGTCCGTGGTGGTGACGCGATTCCGCTCGGACTGATCTGGGATCACCTGCTCGACCGGGCGTCCACCGGGTCGGAGACCCCGCATCCGTGGGAGCGGACCCTGGCCGAACTCGCGGCGGAAGTCGCCGAGGCGCACGCGGCCGCCGTCCGCAGGCGGGAACGGGCGGAGGCCAAGGAGTGGGGCGGCCGACCGCCGACGGATCGCCTGCGTGCGCTTCGATCCAACGCGCGGGGTCTGGCGAACTACGACCGGGACCTCGTCGACGTGATCGCGGCCGCTGACCCCGGCCTCCAGCGCGACATCGCCCGCTGGGCCGCGCGCCGGGCCTGCGCGATCTCCGGGCTGGACACCGTCGGTTGGATCGCGGCCGGGCTGTCGAGCCTCGAACGCGGCGAGCAGCCGTTCGAGGACGAGGCCGCGACCTGGGACCGGTTGTGGTCCGACCCGCGTGCTCCCCGGACCGTGGTCACGTCCCCGCCGAGCCCGGTCCGGCCGCAGGGCACGCCGAACTTCTCGCAGCAGGCGATGGCGCTGCCCGCGGTGTTCGCCGCCGCGCACGAGGATCCGCTCGCCGCGGCGTTCGACGCGCTCTGGGCGGCTGCGGGCGCTTCCGGCTTCGACGGCTACCAGCCGTTCCTCACCAGCGTGCGGGTCGCTTTTCCCGCGCTGACCGGCGACTGATCTCTCACGTTCCTTACGGTCGTCACCAGCGTGAGATACGCTGGTGACGACCAGGGGGACGGAGACTTGTCGTGAACATCAGCAAAGGCGAACGCCCGCTCGAGAGCGGGGTGCGGACGGACTTCCGGGACGCGATGAGCTACGGCTCCTACCTCCGCCTGGATCTGATCCTCGGTGCCCAGCAGCCGCTCAGCGCCCCGGCTCACCACGACGAAATGCTGTTCATCATCCAGCACCAGACCTCGGAGCTGTGGCTCAAGCTGATGCTGCACGAGCTCCGCGCGGCCCGCGATCTGCTCGACGCCGATCAGCTGTCGTGGTCGCTCAAGCGGCTGGCCCGGGTCAAACGGATCCTGGAGACGATGACCGAGCAGTGGTCGGTCCTGGCCACGATGACCCCCAGCGAGTACGCGGAGTTCCGCACGATCCTCGGCCCGTCGTCCGGATTTCAGTCGTACCAGTACCGCGCGGTCGAGTTCATGCTCGGGAACAAGAACGCGGACATGCTCGCGGTCTTCGAGGCCGACCCGCCGGCACACGAGACGCTGCACACGCTGCTGGAGGAACCCAGCCTCTACGACGCGTTCCTGCGGATGCTCGCCCGCCGTGGCTACGCGATCCCGGCGGACCTGCTCGACCGGGACGTCCGGCAGGCCTGGGTGGAGGCACCGGACCTGATCCCGGTGTTCGAGGGCGTCTATGACGACCCCGCGGTGGCTTGGGACGTCTACGAGGCCTGCGAGGACCTGGTCGACCTGGAGGACGCGTTCCAGTTCTGGCGGTTCCGGCATCTGCGCACCGTGCAGCGCATGATCGGCACCCAGCCCGGCACCGGCGGCTCGTCCGGCGTGCCGTTCCTGCGCCGCGCGCTCGACCTCACGTTCTTCCCGGAGCTCTACAGCGTTCGCGCGCGGATCGGTGGCTGAGATGATGGAACGCGCGGCAGCGCTCGACGCCGCGGACCCGCTGGCGGCGTACCGGGACCGGTTCGTGCCCGCCCCGGTCGTCGCCTACCTCGACGGCAACTCGCTGGGGCGTCCGCTGCTGGCCACCCGCGACAACCTCGTGCGGTTCGTCGACCAGGACTGGGGCGACCGGCTGATCCGCGCCTGGGACGAGGGCTGGACCGAAACGCCGACGACGCTGGGCGACACGATAGGCCGGGTCGCGCTGGGCGCCGCACCGGGGCAGACCGTCGTCGGCGACTCGACGACCGTGATGCTCTACAAGGTGGCCAGGGCCGCGCTCGACGCGCGCCCCGCCCGTACCGAGATCGTGCTGGACACCGAGAACTTCCCGACCGACCGCTACGTCCTGGAGGGGATCGCCGCCGAGCGCGGCGCGACCCTGCGCTGGATCGACGCCGACCCGGCGACCGGCGTCACCGCCTCGCAGGTGGCCGGGGTCGTCGGGCCGGAGACTGCGATCGTCCTGCTCAGCCACGTCGCCTACCGCTCCGGTTACCTCGCCGACGTGCCCGCGATCACCGCGGTCGCTCACGATGCCGGCGCGCTGGTGATCTGGGACCTGTGCCACTCGGTGGGCGTCGTCCCGATGGAGGTGGACGCCTGGGGCGTCGACATCGCCGTCGGATGCACCTACAAGTACCTCAACGGCGGCCCCGGAGCACCAGCGTTCGCCTACGTCACCACCGCACTCCAGGAGACCGCCCGGCAGCCGATCCAGGGCTGGATGGGCTCGGCCGACCCGTTCGCGATGGGGCCGCGGTACGAACCGGCGCCGGGCATCCGCCAGTTCGTCAGCGGCACACCGCCGGTGCTCGGGATGCTGCCGATGCGCGACATGCTGAACCTCATCGACGAGGCGGGCCTGGACGCGATCCGCGCCAAGTCGGTCGCGCTCACCGAGTTCGTGCTGGAGCTCGCCGACGAGCTGCTCGTTCCGCTGGGGGTCCGCGTCTCCACGCCGCGCGACGCCGCGCTGCGCGGCGGCCACGTGACGCTCGACCACCCGGCGTTCCGGGAGATCGTTCCGCTGCTCTGGAAGCGCGGCGTGCTGCCGGACTTCCGTCCCCCGCACGGCATGCGGGTCGGCCTCTCGCCGTTGTCCACCAGCTTCACCGAGGTGGCTGAGGGCCTGCAGATCGTCGGCGACGAGTTGGGGCAGCAACAGTGATCCTGGACGACACGGAGTCCTCGCCGGGCAGTACGACGTCGCTGCTCCGGACGATCGTCGGCACCTCGCTGCGGCGGCTCGGCGGCTGGATCGCGGTCGCGCACCTGGTCGAGCTGGCGGGAACGGTCGGCTTGCCGGAGGCACGCACGCGGACCGCGCTGGCCCGCATCAAGGCCAAGGGGCTGCTCGCCGCGCAGAGCCGGGACGGGGTGCCGGGTTACGCGCTCGTCCCGGACGCGATCCCGATGCTCGAACGCGGCGACCGGCGGATCTTCCACCCCCGGACGATGGCCGACGGCGACCGCTGGTGCCTGATTTCCTACTCGGTGCCGGAGGAGAACCGCGACCTGCGTCACCAGCTCCGCCGGCGGCTGACGTGGATCGGCTGCGGCGCGGTGTCGCCGGCGCTCTGGATCTGCCCGGAGTACCTGACCGGGGAGGTCGAGGAGATCCTGGCCGACCTGGGGCTGTCGTCCAACGCGACGGTGTTCCTGGCGACCGAGGTCCGCGGACCCGCCGACGTGACCCGCTGGTGGGACCTGGGCTCCATCCGCGCCCGGCACGACGCGTTCCTCGCGGCGCACGGGGACACGCCAACGACGCTCGGCGACACACCCGAGGACGCGTTCCGGGCCTGGATCCACGGGTTGGACAGCTGGCGGATCATCCCGTACATCGACCCCGGCCTGCCGGCCCGGTTACTGCCCGCGGACTGGCCCGGGCACCGCAGCGTCGCGCTCTTCCTCGAGCTGCGCGACCACGTCCTGCCCCGCGCCCACGCCTACGCCGAACAGGTCACCGGCGCCGCGCACGTGGCGCCCTAACGTGCCCCCTCACGTCGCCAAATCGCGGCCTATGCTGCCCGCGGCGAGGGGCCGAACTTCGGCAACGAACCGGTCCCGAAGCTCAGTCAGCGTGTTCTTGACGCGCTTGTATTCGTTCTCGTCCACTTGGCCTTTATGGATCATGTCCCATGCGCAATTGTCAACTTCCCGCGCGGAATTCATGATCCCGTCAGCCGTCTTGACTAAGTCATGTCGTGAGGCAAGCTGGAGCGTTGCGTTGGCTGATACGAGCTCCTTCCACGCCTCCCAGTAGTAGTTTTTCAGCTGTGCTCTTGCACCGGGTGCCGCCCAGGCTATTTCCTCAACGACCATGCGGTAGATATCCAAACAAGCAAGAAGTGACTGGCATGAGACTCGCTCTTCTTTGAGCCACGCTACCCTTTGCTGGACATGGGCAAGTTCGCGTTGATTTCGGCCATTCGTGAAAGCGGCAAGAATGGCGCCACCCATTCCGATGGCTGCGCCCAGCACGGCTGCAGTTGCTGTGATTAGCTGTGTAGTCATCGCGACATCGAACCAGCGGGCGCTGCTGCACGCCAGTGCATCGGCGGCCGCCGTTTTCTGCGGCAGGCACGGCACCGTTGATCGACGGCGATCGTGTTGCGGTGGCTCGTCGAGGGAACCTTTCCTCGGCGTCGGGGCCGCGCAGTACCTCAGCCAGGCGCTGCCCAGCCCGCTCGTCTGACCGCGCAGGCGGGTGTCACTGGTGGGGGACGTCGATGCCCGCAGCGCGCAGCTTGGCCTCGACCAGTGCGTTCAACCGGGCTATCGACGGTTCTCGGTCTTCCCGGTGATTGTTGACCAACCCGTAGCGCGAGGCGGCGTCGGACTGGTTCTGGAATGGTCCGGCTGGCGTTGTCCAAGCCTCCGCGGTTCGAGCCGGGCGCGGGGTGGAGTTACTCCAACACCAACTACGTGCTGGCCAAGCTGCTGGTCGAGAGCGTCACCGGCCACTCCTACGCCGACGAAATGCAGCGCCGGACGGCAGCCGGACGCTGACCGGCTCGCTGACCTTCGGGGACGCCGACCTGGACCTCGGCGCCATCGGGGGCCCTCGAGCAGGCGAAGAAGCGCCTCGTCGCCGAAGTGTTCAGCTGAGTGCCGGGCGCTCAGCGCGTTCAGGCGTCCGGATTCTCGGCCAGTTCCTTGATCGTGGCCAGCCGCGCGTCCCACCGGCTCGCCGCCTCGGCCATCCACCGCGCGGTCTGGTCGAGCCGTTCAGCCCGGACGACGTAGCGCATCTCCCGCCCGGCGCGCCGGCCCGTCACCAGGCCGGCGCGCTCCAGGACGCCGAGATGTTTCACCACCGCCTGCCGGCTCACCGGCCGTCCGACGGCGAGGACGGTCGCGGTGCTGCCGCCCCGGTCGGCGATCTCGTTGAGCAGTTCCCACCGGGTCGGGTCGGACAGGGCCGAGAGCACCTCCAGTTCGGCGATCATCGCTCCGCGTACTCCTTGAGGTTGTCCACGACCTCGCGCCATCCGCGGTCGTGGCTGTCGTACCCGGCGCTGCGCTCGCGCTCGGCCGGGATCGTGAGCGCGGCGAAGCCTGACTCGGTGACCCGCAGCCGGGTGCCGTCCTCCTCGGCGTCGAGAAAGAACTCGACCAGCGTCGAGTTGGCCTCGTCGGCGACCTCGCCCGGGTACCCGCCGGCCCACCGATAGGCGAGGTAGCGCGGCGGGTCGACCGCCACGATCAGCGTCGGGTACACGCCGTGTTCCCCGTGATCGAGGCGCATGATCCCACCCGGCCGCAGGTCGACCTCGGCCGGCGCGCCCTGCCCGAACCACACGCCGACGTGCTTCGGTTCGGTGATCACCGCCCACACCCGCTCCACCGGCGCCTTCACGAACGTCTCGCGCTGGATCCTGTCCCGGTTCACGACCCCACCTCAGCTCGAAGCCCGCTCATGCGCAACCTTAGTGTTGCTCGTCGCGGTCGGCTGTCCCCGGCGCGGTGTGCGCAGCCCGATCCAGATGAGTACGACGGCCAGCGTGACCGCGACGACCTGCACGCGCATCGCCAGGTGAACGCCCTCGGTCAGGTCCGACCGGGTGGCGGCGATCGCACCGAAGATCGGGATCCCGATCGTGACCGCGATCTGCTGAGCGAGCGACGTGAGGCCGGTCGCCAGGCCGGCCTCGCCCTCCTCCAGGTCCGATGTGGCCGTGACCGTGTAGGCGACGATCGCGGTGACGTGCCCGAAGTACAGCAGGAACAGCGACGGGACGACGAGGTACAGGCTCGTCGTCGAGTCGCCGATCAGCAGCATCGGAGCGACCATGAGCCCCTGCGTGAGCAGCCCGGCGGCGAGCACCGGCCGGTAGCCGTACCGACCGATCAGCCGTCCGGCGAGGATCCCGGCGAACACCGCGGCGAGGCCGGGGAGGCCGAAGACCAGGCCGGTCGCGAACGGCGTGAGGTCGAGTACTTCCTGCAGGTAGACGGTGAGGACGAAGTTGAGGCCGGTGGCCATGACGAACGCGACGACGCCACCGAAGTTGCCCCACTTGACCGACGGCCGGTTGAGCAGCTGCAGCGACACCAGAGGAGCCGTGGCGCGCGTCTCGATGAACCAGAAGACGCCCAGGAGAACGACGCCGACGACGAACGCGATCCAGTCGCGCAGCAGAACACCGTAAACGAGCGCGAGCAGACCGGTCGTCACCGCGACGGCACCGGGCACGTCGAGCTTCACGCCGGCCGGGCGGGCGCTCTCGCGCACCACGAACGGGGTCAGCGCGACGATGACGAGCGCCACCGGCACGTTGATCCAGAACGCCCACCGCCAGTCGAGCGCGCTGACCAGGCTGCCGCCGACCAGCGCGCCCACGGTGAAGCCGCCGGAGAGCAGGGCGCCGTTGAGGCCGAGAACGCGGGCGCGGGCCCGGTCGTCCGTGACCGCGGTGATCAGCAGGGCCATCGCGGCCGGGATCGCGATCGCGTTGGCGAAGCCCTGCAGGACACGTGCGGTCAGCAGCGTCGCGGCGTTGGTGGCGAACCCGCCCAGCAGCGAGGCCGCGAGGAGCAGGACCATCGCGACCAGGAACAGCCTGCGGCGTCCGAACAGGTCGGCGACCCGGCCGAACAGCAACGTGAAGCCGGCCGCGGGCAATGCGTAGGCGCTGGCGATCCAGGGCAGGTCGGCGAGCGTGATGCCGGCGCCCTCGCCCATCTGCGGGAGCGCCACGTTGAGGATGGAGAAGTCGACGGACAGCATGAATCCGGCGCCGAGGAGCACGACCAGCGCCAGTCGCTGTCGACCGCGCAGCTGTGCCGGCGAGTCCGGATCGAGGGTCATGAGGCGGTTCCCTTCGTCTCGTCTAGTGCAACCCAACAGTTGCACATCGATCGGGCACCTGCAACTGCAGGGTTGCACCTGCCGTAATGGTGATGATTATCATTACGATCTGAGCCCGAGTGGAGGACCGATGAATCGCGACGAGTACGCCGAGTCCGGAGAGTTCCTGGATCTCTTCAGCCGCGAGGCGTGGCAGGCGTTACGCGGGCCCGTCCTGGGCGCGTTGAACGGTGCGGCGGCGGACGCCGGCCCGCTCGTGGATCTGGGCGCCGGCAGTGGTCTGGGCACCGAGCTGCTCGCCGGAGTGCTACCCGAGGCGCACATCGTCGCGGTCGAGCCGTCGGCGATTCAGCGCGCAGCCCTGTTCGCCCGCCTCGGCTCGGAGCCGGCGGTCCGCGAACGGGTCACGGTCGTCGCCGCCGACGCGGCAGGCGTCGAGCTACCCGACCGGCTCGGCGGCGTGCTGGCGATGAACATGATCGGCCACCTGCGACCGGACGACCGGCGCGCGCTCTGGGAGCGCATCGGGGCACGCCTCGCGCCGGGCGCCCCGCTGGTACTCAACCTCCAGCCGCCCGCCGAGCCGGTGGAGCTGCCGGAGTCGGTCTTCGTGTCGGTACGCGTCGGGGGGCGCACCTACCAGGGCAGCGGCGCAGCGACGCCGGCCGGCGCAGAGGCTGTGCGGTGGCGCATGCGCTACCGGGTGCGCGACCACGCGGATCGCGTCGTACAGGAGACGACGGCGGACTACCAGTGGTACGTCGTGGCGCCGTCCACGCTGCTGGCGGAGCTGTCGGCGGCCGGGTTCGAGGCTCAGATCGGCTCGCTCGACGTCGTCCGCGCGGTCGCCGCGGGCTGACCGTCGCCCTCGTCGAAGGTTTACGGCTCGGGAACGCTGAAGCAGCCCGCGAAGGGATCCGGCAGGGCGCTCCAGGCACCCCAGCCGTCGGCGAGTTCGTCGTCGGTCAGCAGGCAGTCGGTCAGGATCGTCGTCACGGCGTCCGCGGCCAGGTCGACGCCGATGAAGGCGAGTTCGGTGCGGCGATCGCCGTAGTACGGGTCCCAGGTGGCGTCGACGGTCAGCAGGCGGCTCGGCGGCGCGTCGTTCCAGCGGCTCGGCGGAAGGGCTGCCAGCCAGCGGCCGAGCCTGTCCATCACCGCACCGCCACCGGCGACCTCGAAACCGAGGGCGGTGTCGGGTTGGCTGGCGATCCAGAGCTGGCCGCGGGCGCGCAGGGCCCGGTCGGCCAGCTCCTCGAGCGCGTCGTGGAGCCGCTGGGGGTGGAACGGCCTCCGGGATTCGAACAGGAGAGACGCCACGCCGCACTCGGGAACGGGGTCGTGGTCGCCGATCGGGTAGCCGTCCAGGGCAGGCGGAGAGCGACCGCGCGAGACGCAACCATTGGTTGCGCGGGTTAGACGCCCAGGAGATCCAAGCTCCGGTGGTCGGCGACCGCTTGTCCGAGGCGCGCGGTGAGGTGCTCGATGACCGGGCGGTCCACCGCGCGGGTGATCGCCCACAGGTAGAAGCCGTACGGCAGCGACGCGCGGTACGCGTGCCAGGCGTCCTCACGCGACGGTGGTGCGGCGCCGTGCGAACCGAGCCGGTCGAGGTAGTGGTCGAGCAGGTCACGCTCGGAACGCTGCCGCTCGCCGGGGTCCAGCACCGCGGCCAGGTGGTAGCTGACGTCGAGCGCCCAGCGTCCGTACTGGACGACCTGCCAGTCGATCAGCCCGGGGCTGCCGTCGGCCAGCCGGTAGACGTTGCCGGTGTGCAGGTCACCGTGCACCAGGCACTCGTCGCCGGACGGGGCGGCCAGCGCCCGCACCGCGGCGAGCAGCCGGTCGGCGCGCCGGACCGAGGGCGGCAGGTCGGGCGCGCGGCCGTCGTCGAGTTGCTGCTGGAGCCGCTCGGCAGGCAGGACGTTCGCCAGCGACGCCAGCCGCGGCGGGAACGCTGCGTTCGGGGATCCCCAGGTCGCCGCGTGGAGTTGCGCGAGCTGGTCGAGCGTGCCCGCGGCGTCCGAGGCACGGTAGCCGATCAGCGGATCGAGGAACTGGGCGCCGGCGGCGACCAGGTCCTCCATCAGGATCAGCGCGTGCCCGGTGTCGGGGTCGACGGCCGAGTGGACACACGGTGGCGTGCGCACTGGGAGCTTCTCGGCGAGCAGCGAGTAGAAGTCGGCCTCGGTCCGGGTCGGCGCCCGGCGCAGCGTCGGATTGAAGTAGCCCTTCGCGCAGAAGGCGGCTACGCCGCCCGAGGCATAGGTGACCGTGAACCGCGTCTTGGTGGCCACGGTCTCCAACCGCTGTGTGACGACGACGTCAGCCACGGTCTCGCCGAGCACCGACGTCAGCCAGGTGGGCGAGAGAACCACTGCCTCGTCCGAGGGCGCGAGCGTCATCAGATTTCCTCCGGTACGGCGAGGTCGAGCAGGTGACAGGCGCGCTGCAGAAACGCGCTCGGCGCGGCGGACCGGTCGGCGCCGTCGAAGATCATCGAGCGGCGGGTGTGCAGTCCCAGCAGGCCGGTTTTGACGCACGCGAAGACCTCGTGCCAGTGCAGGTCGGTGACCTTCCGCCCGGTCAGCTCCTGCCACGCGTCCAGGGTCTCCGCGCGGCTACCGAGCCCGTCCAGCCGCGGGACCTCGCTGTAGACGCTGTGGATCTCGTCGAACATCAGCCACCAGCCGAGGTCGGCCATCGGGTCGCAGAGCGCGGCCTGCTCCCAGTCCATGACCGCGACGACGTGGTAGTCGTCGTCGAACATCATGTTGCCGATCCGGGCGTCACCCCAGGCCAGGCCCGGTTCCTCGCGCGAAGGCCGGTGGTCGCGGAGCCAGTCGAGCAGACGCCGCACCAGCGGTGGAATCGAGTCCCCGAGCGCCCACGAGGCGAACGCCGACCAGTAGTCCAGCTGCCCGGAGAGCCCGTCGCCCCCGACGAACTCCACCTCCGACGGCGGCACCCGGTGGATGGCGGCGAATTGCCGCATCGCGCTCTCCCAGAGCGTCCGGCGCTGGGCGGGCGTGGCCTCGGTGAGCCAGCCGGTGGCGTTGTAGACCGGGATGCTCACCGGCACGCGTCCGTAGGAACGGCGCATCAGGAAGAATTCCTGGCCGAGCAGCGACGTGTCCTCGCAGTACCAGAGCGGCTCCGGAACCCGGACCGTTCCCAGCCGGCGGAGCGTCGTGAGCAGGTCGTACTGCATCCGGAACCGCGGTTCGAGAAACATCTGGTACTCCGGCCGCGGCGCGACCCGGAGTACGTACCGCTCGTTGCGTCCGGCCGTGCGGGCGTGAAAGAGAATCGTCTCGTTGGAGATCCCGGCACCGCGCGGGTAGTTGAAGCTGTCCAGTGTGGCCTCGTCGGCGCCCAACCGGGCGGCGAGCCACGGCCCTAACGTCCGGGCCGTGGCGTCCAGATCACGGCCCTTGGGAAAGACCCTCGCGCCTCCCATCCGTCGGTCCCTTCACCTCGGGCCGGCCGCCCACGGCGGCCAGGCAGAACGTCCAGAGTTGGTCGACGATCTCGTCGACGCGTCGCGGGTCCTCGGCGAACGAGAAGTGGTGGTACGCCGAGGTCACCAGCTGGTTGATGAGCCAGGCGTCCTTGGCCGGATCGGTCGAGGAGAGCCGCCCGGCAGCGGTCGCCGTGCGGAGCGCCTGCTCGATCAGGTCGGTGTACGCCTGTCGCGCCCGGTTCATCTCGTCGGGAAAGAGTTGGTAGAGCCGCCAGTGCTCGGCGGTCATGAATCGCGCCTGGGTCGTGTTGCGGCGGCCACGCAGGCTGGTGAACGGCTCGGTCACGTGCAGGCGCAGCCGGTCCACCGGGTCCTTCAGCCGGCGGGCGGCCCTGGCCGAGCGGGCCGCCTCCTCGCTGATGATCCGTTCGAACACTGCGAGCAGCAGCTGGTCCTTGCCGGCGAAGTGCCGGTAGAACGTCTGCAGCGCTACCCCGGCTTCCTTGACTAGCTCCTGGGTGGTGAACGCGCTGCCCTTGCGGGTCATCAGGCGGTGTGCCGCGTCCACCAGCGCTGCGGCCCGGCGGGCGCTGCGGTCCCGGGAGCGTTGCACGGCGGGGGAGCGGTCGGCGGCCCGGTCGAGCCAGGCGGGCCCGTTGTCCGCGGCACTCGTCACATAGGCGAGAGTACGACCACCGGAATCACGCGGCTCGTGCGCGTCTGGTAGGTGTCGTAGTTGGGCCAGACCTCGGTCATGATCCTCCACAGTCGGGGTTTCTCGGCGTCGCCAGCCGTGCGTGCCCGCACGCGCAGCCGCTCGGTCTTGACCTGGATCTCCGCGTCCGGGTTCGCGGTCAGGTTCTGGTACCAGGCCGGGTGCCTCGGTGCGCCTCCGGTGGACGCGACGACCAGGTAGTCCTCGCCGTCGCGGCCGAAGATCAGCGCGGACGTGCGGGGCTGCCCGGTCTGCCTGCCGGTGCTGGTCAGCAGCAGGATCTGGGCGCCGTTCCACTCGTAGCCGACCTCGCCGCCGGTCTCCCGGTAGCGCCGGACGTGTTCCTCGCCGACGAGAGCGAGGTCGGGAGCCTTGTACGTACTCATGAGAACACCACCGGAATCTCGGTCGCACCGCGCTCGTACATGCCGATGAAGCGCGGCGGTTCGGCGTCGGGGTCCAGCCGCAGCCCGGGCAGCCGGTCGAGCAGGGCGTTCAGCCCCACGGTCATCTCCGCCCTGGCCACGTGCATGCCGAGGCAGACGTGCGCGCCGCCGCCGAACGCGAACGACGCCCGGAGCGGACGGTGGATGTCGTAGGTGTCGGGATCGGCCCACCGCGCCGGGTCCCGGTTGGCCGCGCCGATACACAGGTGCAGCACCGACCCGGCCGGAAGCCGGACGCCGTGGAAGTCGACGTCACGCATCACGTACCGGGAGAACATCGGGTCGGTCGCCATCCAGCGCAGCGATTCCTCGATCGCGGGCTTCAGGAGCTTCCGATCGCGCCGCACTTCCTCCAGCACGGACGGCCGCTGCAGCAGCGCGGTGAGCGTGATCCCCATCTGCTTCCACGTCGTGCCCGACCCGGCCGCGAGCAGCAGGAACGCGAACGAGTTGATCTCGGCGTCGGAGAGGCGGTGCACGACGCCGTCCTCGTCGGTCATCTCGGCCTGCACCAGGATGCTGATCAGGTCGTCTTTCGGTTCGCGGCGGCGCGCGGCCACGATCGGGGCGATCATCTCGATGATCCGCCGCGGATCGCGCAGCGCGGCCCGGATGTCCAGCGCCTGCTCCACCGGTACGCCGAAGCTGCCGGTGATCGTCAGCACCGGGATCGCCGCGCAGAAATCGACGTTGAGTTCGGCGCGGCCGTCCCCGGCGAACCCGTCGATCAGCAGGTGGACGGTCTGCTCGATCCAGTTGCGGATCCACCACTGGGCCTTGGCAGGCACGAACGAGGGCTGCACCAGCGCCCGGTAGCGACGGTGCTGGACCCCACCCATCGAGAGCATGCTGTTCAGCGCCCCGGGCTCGCCGTGCACGGGGTCGACCGGCTCCGGGGAGGACGCGAACACGTCGGGGTTGCGGTACGCCTCGTCGCAGGCGGCGTAACTGAACACCGAGAAGTGCGGCCGGTCGGGAAACGGCAACCCGGAGAACATCGCCGGCCCGGGGTACCCGGTCAGTTCGTGCACGGTGCCCTCGTGCACCGCTTTCTCTTCGCGCAGGCGGTGCCACACCGGGTACGGGTCGTCGGTGTACGCGCCGCCCATCGCCGCGAGGTAGGCCCCCCGCAGGTCGAACAGCTCACGGACGCGGTCCCGGTCCAAGGTTTCGGTCGTCATTTGGCCACGTACCCGCCGTCGATGGGCAACAACACGCCGGTGACGTTCGCGGCCCGGTCCGAGCAGAGGTACACGGCGGCCTCCGCGCAGTCCTCGGCGGTGATCGGATCGCCCAGCGGGTGTTGCGCCCCGACCTGCCGCGCGAGCGCGTCTACGTCCCCCGAAAGACCGAACCCGGCCGCGAAGTTCGTGTACGGCATCCCGGCCGGGGCCAGCGCGTTGGCCCGGATCTTGAACGGAGCGCCCTCGATCGCGGCTGCCCGCGTCAGCTGGTGGACCGCGCCCTTGGTCGCCCCGTACACCGAGCCACCCCAGCCGACCAGCCCGGCCACCGAACCGGTGTTGAGGATGACCCCACCACTGCCCTGCTCCTTGAACCGGCGAATGCCGTGCTTGGTGCCGTGGAAGACCCCGCGGAAGTTGACCGCGACCAGTCGTTCGAAGTCCTCGCCGGTGTGCTCTTCGAGCTTCAGGCCGGGCCGCGGGGTGGCGATCCCGACGTTGTTCACGATGATGTCCAACCGGTCCGGGACGCCGTCGACGACGTGGGCCACCGAGGGCTCGTCCGCGACGTCGCACTCCACGGCCACCGCCGTCCCACCGGCCGACTCGGCCTGCCGGACGGTCTCCTTCGCCCAGTCCAGCCGCAGGTCCGCGCACACGACCTGCGCTCCCTCCGACGCGAACCGCAGCGCGATCGCGCGCCCGACCCCGGAACCGGAGCCGGTGACGATCGCCGTCTTGCCGTTGAGCAGCATTGCTCAGTCCTCCCGCAGGGTCAGGGCGCCGGTCGGGCACGCCTCCACGGCTCCGGCGATCACTCCGGCCGGTTCGCCGTCCGGGTCCACGACAACGGCCACCGCGCTGTCGTCCTGGCCGAAGGCGCCCGGGGCGGCGACGACGCACATCCCGGAGCCGATGCACACGTCCCGATCGATGTCGATCGTGGTCATCAACCGAGAACCGGCGGTTCGGCCGGCGTGAACCGGTAGAGCTTCTCCGCGTTGCCGCGCAGGACCTTGTACTGCACCTCCGGCGAGAGCCCCTTGATCAGGCGCTTGACCACGTCGATGCTGTCCGGCCAGGTCGAGTCCGAGTGCGGGTAGTCGGTCTCGCACATGATGTTGTCCTCGCCGATCACGTCGATGCTGTCGACGCCGTGCTGGTCCTCGATGAAGCAGCCGTAGACGTGGTCACGGAACAGCTGCCGGATGTTGAGCTCGCTCAGGTCGACGTCGGTGCCGGCGTGGTCGGAGAACGTGACGCCGCGCTGGACCCAGTACCGCTGCTTGTCGTAGACCTGCTCCGCCCGCTCGAGGAAGTACGGCATCCAGCCGATGTTCCCCTCCGAGAGCGCGATCTTCAGGTTCGGGAAACGCTGGAACAGGCCGCTGAACAGCCAGGCGAGCATGGTTCCGGAGGTGCGGGTCGCACCCCAGGCCAGGTTCGCCATGAACGGCGCGTCCTTGGTGATCTGCGGCAGCTGCGAGGACGAGCCGACGTGCATCGACGCGACCATTCGCAGCTCGTTGGCCGCGGCGAACACCGGATCCCAGTACCGGTTCTTGTCGTGGATCGTCGGCAGGCCCAGCGGCTCGGTGTTCTCGGAGAACGCGAACGTGGTCGCGCCCTTGGCAGCGCAGCGCTCCATCTCCTTCGCGGCCAGCTTCGGGTCCCACAGCGGGATCAGGATCAGCGGGATGTAGCGCCCCGGCGCCGCACCGCACCACTCCTCGATCATCCAGTCGTTGTAGGCCTGCAGGCAGGTGAACCCGAACTCGCGGTCGCTGGCCTCGGAGAACAGCTGCCCGCAGAACCGCGTCACGGTCGGGAAACACAGCGACGCGAGGATGCCTGCCTGGTTCATGTCCGCGATCCGGGCGGTGGCGTCGTAACAGCCGGGCGCCATCTCGCTGTACGGCAGCGGCTCCGGGCTGAACTCCTCCTTGGACTTGCCCACCACGGCCGACAGCCCCGAGCTGGCGAACTTCTTGCCGTCGTAGACCCAGAAATCCATCCCGGAGTCGTCGACCTCCATGTGCGGAGCCCGGTCGTGGTCCTTCTTCGGCAGCCGGTCCAGCCAGAGCCTCGGCGGCTCGAGCACGTGGTCGTCGACGGAGATCAGCCAGTCCAGGTTGTACTCGGATGCCATGGGGTTCTCCCTCACTTCAGCTCGCCGATGGCGAGGTGCTTGACCTCTTGGAATGCGCGGATGCCTTCTAGGCCCCGCTCGCGGCCGAGGCCGCTCTGCTTGTAGCCCCCGCTGGGTGCGTACGCGCTGTACATGCCGGTGTTGACGTTGACCGCGCCGGTGCGCAGCCGACGGGCGACAGCGGTGGCGGCGGCGGTGTCGGCGCCGTAGACCTGACCGGAGAGGCCGTAGTCGCTGTCGTTGGCGATCGCCACCGCCTCGTCCAGGTCGCGGTAACCCAGCACCCCGAGGACCGGCCCGAAGATCTCCTGCTGGGCCGCCGGGTTGGCGTTGTCCGGCAGGTCCAGAACCGTCGGTTCGACGTAGTAGCCGCGCTCCAGCCCGGCCGGGCGGCCCCCACCGGCGACCACCGTGGCGCCGTCCGCGACCGCTGCCGCGACGATCCGCTCGCAGCGCTCCCGGGCCACCGCGTTGATCACCGGACCCAGCGCGGCGGTCGGATCGTCGGGCGGACCGACACGCAGCGCCCCGTACGCCTTGGCGACGGCGTCCAGCACGTCGTCCTTGCGGTCCTGCGGGACGAGCATGCGGGTCGCGGCGACGCAGGCCTGACCGGCGGTGGCCGCCACCACCGCGATCGCGCCTGCGGCGGCGCGCTCCACGGCGTCCGGCAAATAGATTTGAGCGGATTTGCCGCCGAGCTCGAGCGCCACCCGCTTCACGGTGGGCGCGGCCTGGGCCAGAATGGCCCGGCCGACGGTCGTGGACCCGGTGAACGACACCATGTCGACGGCCTTGTGCGTCGTCAGCAGCTCGGCGCCTGCCGACCCGCCTTCCACGACCACACTGAGGACGCCGGGCGGAAGGCCGGCTGCGTCCGCCGCCGCTCCGAAGATCAGCGAGCTCAGCGGGGTCAGCGGGCTCGGCCGCAGGATCACCGAGTTGCCCGCCATCAGCGCCGGTGCCAGCTTCTGCAGCGCCATGATGATCGCGCCGTTGTAGGGCGTGATCGCCGTGACGACGCCGACCGGCTCGTGCCGCCGGACGGACAGCGCCACCCGGCCGCGGACCAGGTCGTCGATCGGCACCGGGTTGGTGTCCTCGTGCCGCATCGACAGATAGAGGTCGATCGTGCCGCGCGCCCCGGCGAGACCGGCCTGGAACTGGGCCATCTCGGCGAACCGGGCCGGTTGACCGGCCTCGGCGACCATCGTGGCGATCAGCGCGTCGTGGTGGGCGGCGAACGCGTCGAAGAACGCGTGCAGGGTTTTCGCGCGCTCGGCGACCGGCAGATCGGCCCAGACGCCGCGGTCGAAGCTGCGTCGCGCCTCGAGGATCGCCCGCTCGATCTCGGGCAGCGGGGTCGCCGGGAGCTCGGTCACGGTGGTCTCGTCGGCGGGGTTCTCGACGCTGAACGTCTCGTCGCCGTCGACCCAGGCGCCGGCGACGTAGGAACTTCTCAACACGGTGACTCCTCGGAGCTGTAGGCGACCGCGCCGCCGTAGTGAGGGGAGGACGCGCAGGCCACCGCACGGGTCGCGGTCTCGCGCTGGCGCTTTCCGGCCCGGCCGGAGAGCTGCAGGTAGCACTCGAGCATCTGGGGAATGCCGTGCATCCGTCCGTTCCCGAGCGCGCCACCGCCGGAGAGTGCGGGGACCGCGCCCAGCCGGTCGCTGTCGATCCCGCCGTCGGCGACGAACCGGTGCGCCTCGCCGACGGGTGCGAACCCGAGCGCCTCCAGCCAGAACCAGACGAACGGCGAGAACCCGTCGTACGCCTGCGGCAGGTCGATGTCGTCCGGGCCCCAGCCGGTCTGTTCCCGGAGCCGGTTCACGGTGACGGCCGCGCCGGCCATGATGTCGTCGAGTGGCCAGTGCTGGGGCAGGCGGTGCGGTGGCGGCGGGCTGGTCGCGTATCCGCTGACGTACACCGGCCGGTGCGGCAGGTCGCGGGCGCGTTCGGCGGTGGTGAGCACGAACGCGGCGACCCCGTCGACCGGGAAGTCGCAGTCGTAGCGGCAGATCGGGTCGGTGAGGGGTCCGGCGTTCGTGTACTCCGCTGCGCTCAGCGGCGTGCCGTACCAGTAGGACCAGGGGATCCGGGCGCCGTTCTTGCGGGCCTCCACGGCCACGTGCGCCAGGTCGTCGCGGCTCGCGCCGTAGCGGTGGAAGTACTCGGTCGTGGGCAGCGCGATCATCGTCAGCGGGCCGAAGTAACCCTGGGGGACCGTCCACTGCTGCGGGCCTTCGGCCTGTCGGATCGGGTTCGCGTGGTAGCTGCCGCGCGGGTTGTGCAGTGCGCGGTGCAGGACGACGTAGTCCGCGGCGCCGGCGGCCAGCGCGTTGGCCGCGAGCCCCACCGAGCCGGGGATCTGGCCGATGCCCTGGAAACCGGCGACGTAGCGGGGCTCGGTCTTGGTGCGCAGGTGGCGCGCCATCCAGTCGGCCGAGACCGTGCTGACGCCGTCGACGACCGCGTGGTTGCCTGCCGTGGGGAACAGCGCCGAGGTGACGTAACCGTCGATGTCGGCGGGCTGGAGACCGGCGTCCGAGATGGCGTTTTTTGCGGTTTCGACGGCGATCGCGCCGAGGGGTCGTTCGGCGTGGCGGACGACCCGGCTGTGGGCGTAGCCCACCACGGCGACGGTGTTACGCACGGGACCACCCCGGGATGCCGTGGTGGAAGGTGGCGGTGACGGCTGCGCCGGGGTGTGGTTCGCCGTCGAGATGTCCGATCATCCGGAGGTCGGCCTGCTCGGCCAGCTCGACGTCGACGAGCGTGAAGGGGGTGGGCTCGCCGAGGAACGACCGGCGGACGACGGTCCACGAGCGGATCACGCCCCGGCCGCTGAGCTGCTCGTACGTGTAGGCGGGCGCGGTGCTGCCACAGTGCGGGCACACCGGTTCGGGCGGCAGCACGAGCCGCTCGCAGTCGCCGCAGCGAGGGAGGGCGAGTTCGCCGCGGGCGGCGGCGTCCCAGTGCGGCGTGGACAGCGCGTCCGGCACCGGCGGGATCCCTCCGGGCGGGATCAGGGCAGCGCCCCGGTGTCGCGGAGTGCGGTGATGCGCTCCCAGTCGTAACCGAGCTCGAGCAGGATCGCCTCGGTGTGCTCGCCGTGTTCGGGCGCGCGGCGGGGCACCGGCGGCTGCTCGTCGAACTGCACCGGCACGGTCGGCAACCGGTAGGACGGGCCGCCGTCGACGTGCACGTCACCCAGGTAGCCGTTCGCCTCGACCTGCGGGTCGGTGAGCAGTTCCTCCACCGCCTGCACCGGTGCCCACGGGGCGTCGAGGCGGCTGAGCAGGTCCTTGCACTCGGCGAACGTCCGGGATTCGAACTCCTTCTCCAGCTCCGCGACGCAGGCTTCCCGGTTCGCCGCGCGGGCGGCCAGATCGGCGAACCGGGGGTCAGCGGCGAGGTCCTCGCGGCCGAACAATTCGCAGAACGGTGCCCAGTAGCGGTCGGACTGGAGGAAGACCAGCTGGATGTGGCGGCCGTCCTTGGTCCGGTACGCGCCGACGACCGGGTTCGGGCCCGCGGACGGACCGGCCGCGCGCGGTTGCCCACCGGCCAGCGCGGCCAGCACGTCCGAGGAGAGCGTCCACATCGCGGTGCCGAGCAGCGAGACGTCCACGATGGACCCGCGGCCGGTGCGGACCCGGCGCAGCAGCGCCGCGGCCATGCCGAACGCGAGCGCCATCGCGCCGTTGCGGTCGCCCATCGCGCCACGCTGGTTGAGCGGCCAGTCCTGGCCCGGTGGGGTGAGCACGTGCGCCATCCCGCCCCGCGCCCAGAACGCCGAGGAGTCGTAGCCGGCCCGCTCGGCGTCCGGGCCGCGGACGCCGTACCCGTGGCCGCGGGCGTAGATCAGCGTGGGGTAGCGGTCGGTGAGGGTTTCCGCGTCCAGCCCGAGACGGCGTAACGCGCCGGGACGGAAGTTCGTGAGGAAGACGTCCGCGCTGGCCAGCAGGTCGTCGAGGACCGCGCGCCCGGCCTCCGTCCGCAGGTCGATCGCGATCGAACGCTTGCCGCGGTTCGCCAGTGCGACCGACAGGTTCACCCCGTTGGCGTCCGCTCCGATGCCCTGTGTGGACAGGGCTCGGTAGGGGTCGCCTTCCGGGCGTTCGATCCGGATCACGTCCGCGCCCCAATCGGCCAGCAGCGCGCCGGCAACCGGGACGAAGACCCACTGCGCCAACTCGACGACACGGATTCCGTCGAATGCTGGATCGATCTGGGAGTTCATGGAGCACCTCCGCTACGTCGGCGTTGTCGCAGAACGTGGTGCGGTAGCGATGTAGAACGTCGCTCTCGTTAAGAGAACACAACACTTTTAGAAATGTAAATGTTGACTTTGCTGCGTCCGATTGCGAGCATGGCCTGACTCGAGGCCCCCGTAGCGGGCCGATTGTTGCTGGTAGCGGCCCGTTCGCTCGTCCGGAGCCGCTCATCCCCACCCTGCCTGCCGACCCGGGAGCTCCCTGCCCGGCGTCGTGCCGTCGGCAGGGCCGAAACGGCTCGACGAGGTGGCTGACCTATGGCAATGAAGCCTGCCCGACGACTGTTGACCGCGGCTTTCGCCGCACTCACGCTGACCGCCACCGCCGCCTGCGGTGCGGCCGAGGACGACACATCAAAGAAGCCCGTGAACGCCGCCGCGGTGCTCGGCCCGTCGGCGCCCGCCAAGGGCGAACCGGTCCGGATCGGGGTGGTGACCGGCAAGGCCGCGACCGGCCAGCGAGCCGTCGAACGTGACGTCGCGGAGGCGACGATCAAGTACCTCAACGCCCGGAAGTCCGGCATCGGCGGGCGCCCGATCGAGCTCTTCGTCTGCGACACCACCGCCGACCCGAGCACGGCCACCGACTGCGCCAACCGGATGATCCAGGACCGCGTGGCCGGCGTCGTGATCGGCTCGACGTCGGTCGCCGAGAGCGTCTGGGATCCGCTGCACGCCGCCGGCATCCCGACCATGCTCTTCGCCGCGAGCGACGCCCCGGTACTGCGGGACGCCAAGTCCACGTTCGTGCTGAGCGACCCGGTCTTCGCCAACGTCACGCTCCCGATCGAGCTGGCCAAGGACGCGGACGAGAAGACCGTGACGACGATCGTGGTCGACGTGCCGACGGCCGTGGGCCTGTACTCGACCGTCGCGCCGCCGGTCTACGCCAAGGCCGGGATCGAGCACACGGTGATCGCGGTGCCGCTCGACACCGCCGACATGACCCCGCAGCTGCAGAAGCTCGCGAAGGGTGATCCGGGCATCGTCCACGTGGTCGGCAACGACTCGTTCTGCGTCGCCGCGTTCAGCGGCCTCCGCGCGGTCGGCTTCACCGGCAAGATCCACGCGGCGGGTCCCTGCATCACCGACGCCACCCGCAAAGCGACCCCGAAGGACCAGCTCGAGGGCATGACGGTCTCCGCGGCGACGCCACTGGGAACCGACAACCCGTCGATGCAGCTCTACGAGGCCGTGGCCGCCACCTACGGCAAGGACATCGATCTGGGCTCGCCCGCCGGGATGTCGCTGTTCTCGACGATCACCGCGTTCCACGCCGCCCTGCAGAACCTCACCGGCGAGGTCACGCCGCAGTCGGTCACCGCGGCGATCAAGGCGGCGCCCAAGGCCGAGATGCCCGGAGCCCAGCCGCTGACGTTCCAGTGCAACGGCTCCTTCTACCCCGCGACGCCGGCCGTGTGCCTGCGCGGCGGCCTGATCGCGACGCTCGACGAGAAGGGCAAACCCGAGAAGTACGACGCGCGCGGCACCGAGCCTGCGGGCTCGTGATGAGTCACCTCGCCGCGCTGCTGCTCGGGCTCGGGAACGGCGCCGTCTTCGCGGCGCTGGCGCTGGCCCTGGTGCTGACGTTCCGCAGCTCCGGGGTGATCAACTTCGCCACCGGTGCGGTCGCGCTGACCGTCGCGTACGTCTACGCCGGGCTCCGCGACGGTGAGCTGCTCGTGCTCGTCGTGCCCGGCCTGCCGCCCACGGTCGACATCGGACAGCCGTGGGGGCTGATGCCCGCGGTCGTGCTGGCGCTGCTGGTGGGCGCGGGGCTCGGGGCGCTGCTGTACGCGGCGGTGTTCCGGCCGCTGCGGGCCGCGCCGCCGCTGGCCCAGGCCGTCGCGTCGCTGGGGGTGCTGGTCGTCATCCAGGCGCTGCTGGCGATCCGGCTCGGCGGCGCGCCGGTGAGCGTCGAGGCGATCTTCCCGGCCTCCCGCTGGGAACTCGGATCGCTCACCGTGCTCTCCGACCGCTTCTGGCTGGCGGTGTCGGTGCTCGTGCTGACCGTCGTCCTGACGCTGGCGTTCCGGTACACCCGGTTCGGGCTGCTGACCAGGGCGACGGCCGAGACCCGGCTCGGTGCCTACCTCTCCGGGGTTTCCACCGACCGGGTGGCGCTGGCCAACTGGATGCTCAGCGCCACCGTCGCCGGGGCGGCCGGCATCCTGATCGCACCGCTGACCCCGCTGACGCCCGGCACCTACACGCTGTTCATCGTCCCGGCGCTGGCGGCGGCCGTGGTCGGCGGCTTCCAGCACCTGGTACCGACCGTGCTGGCCGGGCTGGCGATCGGCATGCTGCAGTCCGAAGCGCTGACGCTGGCGGCGGAGCACTCATGGATGCCGCAGGCCGGTTCGGCCGCGTTGATCCCGCTGGCGGTCATCCTGGTCGCGCTGCTGTACACCCGCCGGGGCATTCCGGCGCGCGGGCAGCTGCTGCGGCAACGGCTGGGGCGTGCCGGGCGTCCACGGGGGCTCGTCGTGCCGACGGTCGCGGGTACGGCGCTCGGCGTCGTCGCGCTGGTCTTCACCGAGGGCACCTGGCGCAGCGCGGTGATCGCGACGTTCATCCTGGCCGTGATCGGGCTCTCGCTGGTGGTCGTGACCGGGTACGCCGGGCAGGTGTCGCTCGCGCAGCTCGCGCTGGCCGGCACCGCCGCGTTTGTCCTCAGCGCGCTCAGCGACCTGCCGTTCCCGATCGCGCCGTTGCTGGCGGCGGCCGTCGCCACGGTCGTCGGGGTGGTCGTCGGGCTACCCGCGCTGCGGTTGCGCGGGCTGTCGCTCGGCATCGTGACGCTCGCGCTCGCGTACGCGATCGAGGCGGCCTGGTTCCGCAACACCGACCTGGTCGGCACCAGCGGCGCGCGCGTGACCCAGCCGACGCTGTTCGGCCTCGACCTGAGCGTCGGGACCGGAGAGGAGTTCCCGCGGTTGCCGTTCGGGCTGCTCTGTCTGTTCGTGCTGGTCGTCACGGCCTGGGGTGTCGCGAAGCTGCGGATGAGCGGGCTGGGTTCGGCGATGCTGGCGGTGCGGGCCAACGAGCGCTCCGCCGCGGGCATCGGCGTCGACGTGGTGCGGGTCAAGATCCTCGCGTTCGGGTTGGCATCGTTCATCGCGGGGATCGGCGGGTGTCTGCTGGCCTACCGGCAGAGCGTCGTCACGTTCGATTCGTTCACGACGCTGGCCGGGCTCGCGCTGCTGTCCACCGCGTACCTGGCCGGCATCACGTCGGTGTACGGCGGGGTGCTGGCCGGGGTGATGGCGGCCGGGGGCATCACGGCGATCGCGATGGACCGGTGGGTGCACCTGGGGGACTGGTACCAGGTGGTCAGCGGCCTCGGGTTGATCGCGGTGCTGCTGACCAACCCCGAAGGGCTGGCCGGTGGCGGTCACGACCTGGTGGAACGCGTCCGCCGCCGCTTCGGCCGCCGCCGAGCCGCCGCGCCCGCAGCTACGTCCGACGCCGGGCTCGGGGCTGCGCGCGGGGCCGGGCTCGGGGCCGTCGGGCCTGGAGGCGGGCCGCGGCTCGAGGTCTCGGGGCTGACCGTGCGGTACGGCGGGGTCACGGCCGTGGAGGACTTCGCGATCCGGGTGGCGTCCGGAGAAGTCGTCGGGTTGATCGGGCCGAACGGTGCGGGTAAGACCAGCGTCATCGACGCGTTGACCGGCTTCGCTCGCGCGTCCGGCACGGTCCGGCTCGACGGAACCTCGATCGACGGCCTGGCACCGCACGTCCGGGCCCGCCGGGGCCTCGGCCGCACGTTCCAGGCCCTGGAGCTGCACGACGACCTCACCGTCGAGGAGAACGTCGGCATCGCGGTGCACAGCGGATCGCGCTCGGCGGCCGTCGCGGAGGCCCTGGACGTCGTCGGCATCGGGCACCTGGCCGATCGGGTCGCCGAGGACCTCAGCCAGGGCGAACGCCAACTCGTCTCGCTCGCCCGCGCCTGCGCCGCCCGGCCCCGGGTGGTGCTGCTCGACGAGCCGGCCGCGGGTCTGGACAGCACCGAGAGCCGGCGGCTCGGCGAACGGATCCGGGCGATCGCGCGGGACAGCGGCGCCGGCGTGCTCCTCGTCGACCACGACGTCTCGCTCGTGCTCGACGTCTGCGATCGCGTCTACGTGCTCGACTTCGGACACACGATCGCCGCGGGCACCCCGGAGGAGATCCGCGCCGATCGGGCCGTCGTCGCGGCCTACCTGGGACGCGTCCACGAGGCGGTGGCGGAATGAATCCACGGTTGGAGTGCACGGGCCTGACCGGCGGGCGGGGCATCAGCACGGTGTTCCGCGAGCTCGACCTGTCGCTGGAGAGCGGCCGGATCCTCGCGCTGGTCGGCGCCAACGGCGCGGGCAAGACCACGCTGCTGCTGACGCTCGCCGGTGTGCTCCCGCTCGCCGACGGGGAGGTCCGGGTCGACGGCGAGCCGGTGCGGTCCGGGCGTCCGCGCGCCGCCAGCCGGGCGGGCGTCGTCCTGGTACCGGACGACCGCTGCCTGTTCACCGGCCTCACCGTCCGGGAGAACCTGCAGGTCGCGGCCCGCCGTGGCGGGCCCACACCGAGCGACCTGCTGGACGTCTTTCCGGCGCTGCGCCCCCGGATCGGCCTGGCCGCCGAATCGCTGTCGGGCGGTGAACAGCAGATGCTCGCGATGGCCAGGGCGCTGATCCAACAGCCCAAGGTGCTGCTGGTCGACGAGCTGAGCATGGGTCTGGCGCCGCAGATCGTCGAGACGCTGCTGCGGACCGTCCGGGAGAGCGCGGACACGAACGGCTGCGCGGTGGTCCTCGTCGAGCAGCACGTCGACCTCGCGCTGGAGTTCGCGGACGACGCGATCGTGCTCAACCGGGGCCGGATCACCCTGCAGGGCGCCGCGAGCGAGCTGGCCGCGGACCGGGATCGGATGGAGCAGGCGTACTTCGGAGGCACCCTTGAGCGTTGAGATCAGCATCGCCCGCCGGATCGCGTCGTTGGCCGCGGAGCGGCCGTCCGGAACCGCCTTACGGGTGCTGTGCCTCGACGGCAGCGAGCCGACGTTCACCTGGCCCGAGCTGCACGACCGCTCCTCGCGGCTCGCCGGCGCGTTCGCCGACCGCGGGCTCGCGCACGGCGACCGGCTGGGCATCGGGTTGCGCAACTCGCCGGAGTTCGTGCTGAGCGTGCTCGCCGCCTGGAAGCTCGGCGCGGTACCGGTGCCGGTGCGCTGGGACGTGCCGGACTGGGAGTTGGAACGGCTCCGGGAGGTGATCGCGCCCCGGCTCTACCTCGGACCGGACGATCTGTCCTGGCTCTCGACGCCCGGCCCCGCGCCGGACCTGCCCGACGTCGTCTCGCCGCAGCTCAACGGCATCTGCAGCAGTGGCTCGACCGGTACGCCCAAGGTGATCGTCAGCGACCGGCCCGGCTACTACAGCCCGCTGCTCGCCAGTCCGCTCGCCGATGCCTGGGGTCCGGTGCCGCGGCCGCAGACGATCCTGGTCCCGGCGCCGATGTACCACACCAACGGGTTCGCGCCGCTGCACAACCTGCTCGCCGGTGACCAGCTGATCGTCTGCGAGAAGTTCGACGCGACGCGGATCGCCGACGCGATCGAGCGGCTGCGCGTCACGAACTTCACCGCGACCCCGACGATGCTCAAGCGGATCGCCGACCTGCCCGGCATCGACGCCGCCGACCTCGCGAGCCTCGTCTGGATCACCCAGGGGGCGGCGCCGATGCCGGCCTCGCTGGTGCACCGCTGGGCCGGGCTGGTCGGCGCCGAGAAGATCTACATGGCCTACGGCATGACCGAAGGCCTCGGGCTGACCGCGATCCGCGGCGACGAGTGGATGACCCACCAGGGCACGGTCGGGCGGGGCATCCGCGGTACCGAGGTGCGCATCCTGGACTCCGACGGCGCCGAGCAACCCCCGGGCGCCATCGGCGAGATCTACCTGCGTTCCTCGTTTCCGGCGTCGTCGCACTACCTGGGCCCGGTGCCGCAGCTCAAGGAGACCGCCGACGGCTTCAAGACCGCCGGTGACCTCGGGTTCCTCGACGAGGACGGTTACCTGCACCTGGTGGACCGGCGGGTGGACATGATCATCACCGGCGGCGCGAACGTCTACCCCGCGGAGGTCGAGGCCGCGCTGATCGATCATCCCGGCGTCGCTGACGTCGTCGTCATCGGTCTTCGGGACCCGGAGTGGGGGCGCCGGGTGCACGCGATCATCCAACCGTCCGACGCCTCCGCACCCCCGGAGACGGGAGAGATCATCGCGTACGCCAAGAGCCGCATCGCGGCGTACAAGGTGCCGAAGACGGTCGAGATCGTCGACGCGGTCCCGCGGAGCGAGGCGACGAAGGTCAACCGCGGCGCGCTGGTCGCGGCCCGGGAGGCGTGATGGGGCCGCTGGGGTGCCGACGACGAGCGCGGCGCGCTCCACCACCGGACGCCCGCCGCTGAGGCACGCGAAACTGGCCTCTAAGGACCTGTTAGAGGCCCAGAACCCGTCATCCAGCGGGCCGCGCGGCCTCGGCGGACCGGTGGGGCGTCCCCGGAGCGGGTCAGGCGGGGCTTCGGGTGGGGCGGTCGGAGCGGATCCAGCCTCGCCGTAGCCCCTCCTCGACCAGCCGGTTCGTCGCCGCGCCCAGCGTCGTCGACGCGGCGACGACACCGGCCTCCCTGGCCCGCACCGCGGCTTCGGTCGCACCGGGCATCTGCCACGTGCCGCCCCGGTCGAGCCAGTTGAGCAGCATCGGCTCGAGCCGGTCCATCGCCTTGCAGAACCGCGCCTCGGGTGTCTTCGCGGCCTCGAACTCGTCCCACAGCGCCCGGACGTACGTCGCCTGGTCGTCCGGCAGCAATGCGAACAGCCGGTCGGCCGCGGCCTCCTCGCGTTCCCGCTGGTCGACGACGGCAGCAGCGTCGAACACCGGGCTGTCGCCCGCGTAAATTTCCACCAGATCGTGCACGACGACGAGCCGCATCGCGTGGCCGACGTCGATCGGCTCGTCGGCGTACTCGGACAGCAGCATCACCATGAGCGCGAGGTGCCACGAGTGCTCGGCGTCATTCTCGCGCCGCTCGGCCGCCGCGAGCGGTGAGGCGCGCAGGATCGTCTTGAGCCGGTCGACCTCCGCGATGAACGTCAGCTGCTGCCGGAGCCGTTCGTCGAGGTCGTCGGGCAGTGGGTTGCGGTCGATCAGCAGGCCCGGGTCGTCCATGTGCCTCACCCTACGGCGCCCGCGACGCTCGTCCCCGCGGCGCCGGTGCCCGCCGCCGGGCCAGGTCAGTCAGCCGAGCGGGTCAGTCGGCCGGCCGGGTCAGTGGGCCGAGCGGGTCGGGAAGGCGCCGCGGGCGACCACCACGACCACGGCCGCGAGCGCGACCGTCGACGCTGCCGCCCAGGCCACCGCGCGGATGCCCGCGGATTCCAGGACGACGCCGCCGAGCGCGGCGCCCGCGGCGATGCCGACGTTGCTCGTGGCGACGATCCAGGCGCCGGCGAGCTCGGCGGTCGTGGCCTCGGTGCGGACCGCAGCGGTCTGGTAGATCGACGCGGTCGGGCCGAACGCGCCGTTCCAGACCGCGCCCGCGGCGATCACCAGTACCAGCGACGGGAAGGCCGCGCCGGTTCCGAGGATCCCGAATCCGAGGACGACGAGAACCGCGAGCGCGGTGTGGCGGAAGCGCCGATCGAGTTGCGGACCGGCCAGCGAGACCCCGACCAGGCCGAGGCCGCCGAAGAGCAGCAGGATCAGCCCGATCGCGTCCGGGGTGGCTCCCGCGCGCAGCAGGAGCACCGATACGTACGTGTAGAGCGTGTTGTGGCCGGTGTAGAGCAGCGCGTTCGAGCTGACCGCGGCGAGCAGCCGCCGCCGGCCGCCCGGTGCCCCCGCCTGCCGGGTCACCGGTGCGTCGACGGCGGGCAGCGTGATCGCGATGAGCACGAGGGTCAGTGTCATCAGCGCCGCGAGGGCGGCGAACGAGCCCCGCCAGCCGACCGCGTTACCGAGCGCGGTTGCCAGCGGCACACCGAGAACAAAACCCGCCGAGATGCCGGTGGAGGCGAGGGCGAGCGCCTTACCGGTCTTGGCCGGAGGCACCAGACGCGCGGCGTAACCGATGCAGAGCGAGAAGAACACCGCGTGGGTGGCGCCGCCGAGCGCTCTGGCGACGGCGAGGACGGCAAGGCTCGACGCGATCGCGGACAGGGCGTTGCTCACCGCGAAGATGCCGGTCGCGATCAGCAGCAGCCGCTTGCGGGGGATGCGCCGCGTCACCAGCGTGAGCGGGACCGCCAGCACCGCGACGAGCCCGGCATAGAGGCTGACCAGCAGACCGGTCGTGGACTCGCTCACCGCGAACGTCCGGCTGATCGTGGGCAGCAGACCGACCGGCAGCACCTCGGTCGTCACACCGGCGAACACCGCCAGCGCCAGGATCAGCAGCCCGGGGCGCGCGTCGCCGAGCCCCTGTCTGTCGTCGGTGTCCGCGAGCGTGTTCGCCACGGTCAGACGGCGCCGAACTTCAGGCGCAGCGACCGGGCGGTGGGGCGGAGCGTGGAGCGGGCAGCGACATCCGGCCCGCAGGCGCGGCTACCGAGACCGTGCTGGGCGGCGTCCAGCCACAGGTAGGTCGCCGAGGGCTCCGGTAACTCGTACGAGTGCGCGGCGGCGTCGACCTGCTGGGGTGTGTGCCGCCGGAGCGTGAATCCGGGCAGCCGCCCGGCCGCGTCCCGGGTCGCGTCGATCCGGAGCCAGGCGCGGTCGTCGGCGGTCGCCAGTTCGAGGCTGCGCACGTCGCTGCGGTGGCCGCTCTCCTGCGGGCGGCCGTAGTCGACGGTGAGGTCGTCGACGGTCGAGGAGTACCGGCCGACGAGCGCGGCGTGCCGGCTGTCCGGGTAGGACTCCCGGGGGCCGGTGCCGAACCAGGACACGCTGTGCACGTCGGTCGGCAGGTCGAACCGGACGCCGAGCCGCGGCCACGACGTGTCCCACCCGGCGGTCGGAACGAGGTCGAGGTCCAGCCACAGGTCCCCGTCCGCGAGGCTCCACGACTCGTGCACGGTGACCGCCCGCCGGGAGTTCGCCGCGCCGTACCGGGTGCGGGTGTGAACTGCCTGCTCGGTCGCGCGGATCGACTCGAGCCGCCCGACCAGGCGGTGCAGCCCCTCGTGCCGCCAGGTCGAGACCGCGCTGGGATACCGGCTCTGCAGGTAGAGGTCCTTGCGATGCCGGTCGCGCATCACGTCCACATCGCGGTCGCGGGGAGGGATCCACTGACCGCGGTCGTTGTCGGTCGGGGCCCGCCAGAGTTCGAGGCGGGGACCCACCACCGGCCGACCGGCGAGCGCGGACAGCCGTCCGTGGGTGAACGTCGCCGGGCCGAGGTCGGTCCGGGGCGGCACCGGGATCTCGCGGCCCACGGTCGACACCCGCGCGACCGTGCGCCGGGGTGGCGTCAGGTCGAGCTGCGCGGCGCTGATCCGGTGCCCGGCGGGGGCCCACGCGGTCTCCCGCGCCAGCACGGCCTCGACGGTGAGCCAGGTCTCGCCGGACGCGGCGACGTCGAGGTCGGGCAGCGAGAACACCGCGCTGGCTCCGGCCCGGGGCGCGCCCCCGGCCAGCGCGATGACCCCGCCGTGCGCGGCCACCCCGTCGTGCGTCACCGCGTAGCGCAGTTCGACGTCGGACGCGTCGGTGGAGTGCCTCCGGTTCTCCACCCGGACGTCGACGCCGCCCGCCTCACCGCGCACCACCCGCAGCCGGATCGGGGCGACAACCTGCGCCCACTCGTACAGACCCGGTGACGGCGTCCCGTCGCTCAGCAGCATGCCGTCCAGCAAGAAGTTGCCGTCGTGCACGACCTCGCCGAAGTCGCCGCCGTAGGCGAAGTACTCGACGCCGTCGGGCGTCCGTGTGCGCAGACCGTGGTCGCGCCACTCCCAGACGAACCCGCCGTGCAGCCGCGGGTACTCGTCGACCAGCGCTTCGTAGTCGTCGATCGCTCCCGGCCCGTTGCCCATCGCGTGCACGTATTCGCAGAGGAGGAACGGCTTCGCGCGCTGCCGGGCCGCCTCGGCCGGCGTGCAGCCGAGCAGCGTGACCGATGCGTCCCCGGCCCCGATCGCTCTGACCTCGTCGACCCACGCGTACATCCGCGAGTAGACGTCGGTGTAGACGCCCGTGTAGTCACCCTCGTAGTGGACGGGACGCGTGGCGTCACGCCCGTGCACCCACGCGGCCATCGCCGCGAGATTCCTCCCGGTGCCCGCCTCGTTCCCGAGCGACCACAGGACGATCGACGGGTGGTTCTTGTCGCGCTCGACGGCGCGCACCATGCGGTCGACGTACGCGTCGTGCCAGGCGGGGTCGTCGCTCGGGTTCTCGGCCCAGGCGTCCCGTTCGAACCCGTGGGTCTCCAGGTCGTTCTCCAGCACCACCCAGAAGCCCAGCTCGTCGCAGAGATCGAGCAGCCGGGGGTGCGGCGGGTAGTGCGCGGTGCGGATCGCGTTGACGTTGAAGCGCTTCATCAGCGCGAGGTCCCGGCGCGCGAAATCCTCGTCGAACACCCGCCCGCGATCCGGGTGGATCTCCGGCCGGTTGATGCCGTGGAACACGACGCGGCGGCCGTTGACCGTGAACGCGTCGCCGTCGATGTGGACGGTCCGGAAGCCCAGGCGCAGCGTGACGCGCTCGCTCGTGCTCGACACCGTCGCGTCGTACAGCTGCGGATCCTCCGCCGACCAGGGCCGGACCTCGGCCAGCTCGATCGCGCCGACGTCCTCCGGACGGTTCCAGGTCGTGTGCACCCCGAGCTCGGGCACCGACAGCGTGACCGGGAACGCGGCGAGGCCGGCCGAGATCTCGGGGACGATCGAGGCAGGGCCCGCGGCCCCGGCCGTGCCGTGGAACGGCGTCTGCAGCCAGACGTCGTCGATCCCGCCCGCCGGGCGGCCCAGCAGCGTGACGCTGCGGAAGATTCCGGGCAGCCACCACTGGTCCTGGTCCTCGAGGTAGCTGGACGCCGACCACTGGTGCACCCGCACCGCGACGACGTTCTCGCCGGGGACGAGGAGCCCGGTGACGTCGAACTCCTGCACCAGCCGGCTGCCCACGCCGACGCCGACCTCGGTGCCGTTCACCCAGACGACGTACCGCGACTCGACGCCGTCGAAGCGCAGCAGGGTCCGCTCAGTGTCGGCGAACGAATCGGGCAGGTCGAACCGCCGCCGGTAGTCCCCGGTCGGGTTCTCGTCGGGCACGAACGGCGGCTCGGTCGGGAACGGGAACTGCACGTTCGTGTAGATCGGCGCACCACGGCGGCCATCGGCGGGAAGGACCCAGTGCGACGGGACGCCGATCGCGCCCCACGCCGCGTCGTCGTAGCCGACCGCGGCGAAACCGTCGATCGCCTCGTCCTCCGGCAGCACACCGCGCCCGGCCGGCGTCGACGGCGCCGCCGGGAGCAGCCGGAACGACCAGTCCCCGTCCAGCGACAGCGCCGGGGCGTCGCTGTGCAGCCAGGAGCGAGCGGGGCTGCGGCGGCCACGCCCCGGACCGCGGTCGGTGAGGTAGTCGGAAGACATGGGGGCGACGCTAGCACGAACTTCGAGTAGCTACTCGAAGTTCGGGTGACCTACATTGGTGCGGTGGTCAGTGCCGGGCGCCCACGCGGGCCGTACGCGGGAGCAGCCGAACGCCGGGCCGCGATCGTCGACGCCGCTTTCACGGTGTTCGCCGCGCACGGGTACGCGGGCGGTTCGCTGCAGAAGGTCGCTGACCTGGTCGGCATGAGCCAGACGAGCCTCCTGCACTACTTCCCGAAGAAGAGCGACCTGCTGCTGGCCGTGCTCCGAAAGCGCGACGAGATGGGCGAGGTCGTGCTACCCCCCGGCGGGGCGTTCATCGACGCGGTGCTTCGCCAGGTCCGCGCGAACGAGACGATCCAGGGCGTCATCGAGCTGTACACGGTGCTGGCCGGTGAGGCGGTCACCCGCGGCAACCCGGGCCGCGAGTACATGAGCCGACGCCTCGCGGGCATCCGGGACGAGTACACGCGCAAGTTCCGGGACCTGGCGGACGCGGGCCGGCTCCGGCCAGGGATGACGCCGGAGGTCGCGGCCGCATCGCTGGTGGCGCTCTGGGACGGTCTGCAGCTCCAGTGGCTGCTCGACCCTGACGCGGTCGATATCGCGTCCCACCTGCAGAGCTTCTTCGACGTGATCGTGCTACCCGCGGAGAGCCCGGCGCCCTCCACTTGACCTGCACCTAGGTTGAGGTTTTAGCCTCCGCCCGTGGATCTCGTAACGGCAACAGACCAGGTCACCGAGGGGATGAAGGCGGCTTTCCGCCGGTACCCCACGGGTGTAGCGGTCATCAGCACGGCCGGGCCGGACGGTCCCGTCGGGCTGACCGCCTCCAGTGTGGCGTCGGTCTCGCTCGCTCCGCCTGCCCTGTCGTTCTCGGTCATGGGGACGTCGGCCGCGGGCGCGATCCTCGAGGCGCCGAGCTTCGTCGTCCACCTGCTCGGCTCCACGCACGCCGGCCTGGCGCACGAGTTCGCGCACACCGACGGGCGCCGCTTCACGCCCGACCAGGGATGGGACACGCTGCCGTCGGGCGAGCCGATCCTGCCGGGTGCGCTGGCCGCACTCCGCGCGGCTCCGCTGCACCGCCTCCCGGTCGGCGACTCCACGGTGGTGGTCGCGGCCGTGCTCGAGGTGTTCCACGGCCCGGACGACGGGCGGCTGATCTACCACCGCAGGGAGTTCGTCACGTCACCGGCGTAAAATCGTGCCTATGCCAACCCGTACTGACCTCGTCGAAGACCTGATGGGTCGCTTTCCGCACGTGCCGAAGGAAGCGGTCATCAAGGAGGATCTGCTGCGAGGCGGGCTGGCCTTCGACGACTCGGCCCTGACCGACAACGAGGACGGCGACGTCAAGCCGAAGTCGTACTTCATCTTCTCGTTCGACCACCGGACCCTGCCTGAGCTGGGCAGTGCGGCGCTACGCCGCCCGCCGGAGGAGATCGTGCTCACCGGCGGTCCGTACGAGCTGCGCCGCACGGTCGTGTCGGTGCGGGTGAACCCCGGCTCGCCGTATCGCGTCAAAACCGATGATGACGGTCGGATGCGCCTGTACCTGGACGATCGACCGATCGCGGACGTCGGCCTGCCGCCGATGCCCGACTACTACCGGCACACGCTCCCCAACGGGAAGTCCGTGATGGAGGTCGCGCCCACGATCCAGTGGGGCTACCTCATCTACCTGACGGCGTACCGGCTCTGTCAGTACTTCGGCGCCACCGAGGAGTGCCAGTACTGCGACATCAACCACAACTACCGCCAGCACAAGGCGGCCGGGCGTCCGTACACGGCCGTCAAGCCGACCGACGAGATCCTCGAAGCGCTGGCGATCATCGACAAGTACGACACCGCACGCACGTCGAAGGCGTACACGCTGACCGGCGGCAGCATCACGCGGAAGGTCGACGGGCTGGCCGAGGCCGACTTCTACGGCCGCTACGCCCAGGCGATCGAGGAGCGCTTCCCGGGCCGGTGGATCGGCAAGGTCGTGGCCCAGGCGTTGCCGCGCGCCGACGTGCAGCGCTTCAAGGACTACGGCATCCAGATCTACCACCCCAACTATGAGGTGTGGGACAAGAAGCTCTTCGAGCTTCACTGCCCCGGCAAAGAACGATATGTCGGACGCGAAGAGTGGCACCGCCGCATCCTCGACTCCGCTGAGGTGTTCGGGCCGCGCAACGTCATTCCGAACTTCGTCGCGGGCATCGAGATGGCCGCGCCGCACGGCTTCACCAGCGTTGACGAGGCGATCGACTCCACCGCCGAGGGCCTGCAGTACTTCATGTCGCGCGGTATCACTCCGCGGTTCACCACCTGGTGCCCGGAGCCGACGACACCGCTCGGGAAGTCCAACCCGCAGGGTGCGCCGCTGGAGTACCACGTGCGGCTGCTGCAGACCTACCGGGCGGTCATGGAGGCCAACGGCCTGACCAGCCCGCCCGGCTACGGCCCGCCCGGGCCGGGGAACGCGGTGTTCTCGGTCAGCTCGTTCATGGACAGCCTGCCCGCTGAGCCGGAGAAGGCTACTTCCGCCGGATGAGCCCCGGCCGCCGTCACCGCGGTCGGCCCGGGTCGGAGGGCTGCGGAGTACTGGTCGGTCGATCGGCGGTTCGCTGCGGAGCCGCGGCCGGCGCGTTCCAGCTCTCCAGAAGGCGCAGGCGCTCCGCGGTCGGCGTCCCCGGCGTCGCGGAGTAGACGACGAGCGTCTGGTCGTCGGAGGTCGGGGAGCGCAGGCTCTCCCAGGACAGGTCCAGGTCGCCGACGGCCGGGTGGTGGAGCGCGACCGTGCCGAACGTCTTCTCGCGGACGTTCTGCGAGGCCCATCGGGTGCGGAACGCGTCGCTCTTGACCGACAGCTCGCCGACCAGCGCGGCGAGGTCCGGGTCGTCGGGCAGGCGACCGGCCTGCAGGCGGAGGAACCCGACGACGTCGGCGGCCTTGCTCTCCCAGTCGACGTATAGCGTCTGCCAGCTCTCGTCGAGGTAGACCAGCCGCGCCATGTACCGCTGCTGGGCCGGGAGCGCGCCGAAGTCGGTGAACAGCGCCGCCGCGAGCGGGCTCCACGCGAGTACCTCGGTGCGCGGCCCGACGATGTACGCGGGATGGCCGTCGACGGTGTCCAGGAGGAGCCGTAACCCCGGCCGCACCGTCGCCCGCGGAACGCGCCGCCGTCGCGCGGGCGGTTCGGGGCGAGCCAGGTTGGCCAAATGGGCGCGCTCGGCGTCGTCCAAACGAAGTGCACGGGCGATCGCGTCGAGCACGACGTCGGACACCGCGCCTGCGCGGCCCTGCTCGAGCTCGACGTAGTAGTCGACGCTGACGCCGGCCAGCAACGCGAGCTCTTCCCGGCGCAAGCCGGGAACGCGGCGGTTGCCGATGCCCTCGGAGAGCCCGACGTCCTGCGGACGCAAGCGCGCTCGACGGGAACGCAGGTAGGCACCGAACTCGGTACGACGATCCATGCCGGAATCGTCCCTCCGGCGGCGGCCCGAGTGCCAGGGGTTCGCAGCCCCAGGGTGGACGCCAACTGCCTGCCGCGGCCACAACCGCTGAGCATCAACGCCATGACCAACACGACGCTCGCCGCCCGGCCACTCGGCCGGAGCGGCATTCCGATCACACCGGTGGGCTTCGGCGCCTGGGCGATCGCCGGCCAGGGCTGGGGCTTCGGCTGGGGTCCACAGGACGACGCCGACTCGGTCGCCGCCGTTCACGCTGCCGTCGAGGCCGGGGTGAGCTGGATCGACACGGCCCCGATCTACGGCGCGGGCCACTCCGAGGAAGTCGTCGGCCGCGCGCTGCGTGCTCTTCCCGCCGCGGACCGGCCGCTGGTGTTCACGAAGTGCGGGCTGGTGTCCGACGATCCGTTCGGGCCGGTCCGCAAGACCATGCACCCGGACGTCGTCCGGCGGGACCTGGAGGCGTCGCTCCGGCGGCTCGGCGTGGACGCCATCGACCTCTACCAGGTTCACTGGCCGGGCGACGGCGAGCTGCTCGGCGGCGTCGGAGACCTCGGCGGGTCACGGCTCGCCACCCCGGTCGAGGACTACTGGCAGCTGATGGCCGACCTCCGTGCCGAGGGGAAGATCCGCGCGATCGGACTGTCCAACCACGACGTCGCGCTGCTGGACCGTGCGGAAGCCATCGCGCACGTCGACGCGATTCAGCCGCCGTTCTCGGCGATCCACCGCGGCGCGGCACCGGAGATCGCCTGGGCCGCCGCGCACGACACCGGCGTGATCGCGTACTCGCCGATGGCCTCCGGCTTGCTGAGCGGCGCGTTCGACGTCGGACGCGTCGCGTCGCTCCCCGCCGACGACTGGCGGCGCGCGCATCCGGACTTCACCGACCGGTTGGCGGCGAACCTCCTGGTCGCGGACGCGCTCCGCACCGTCGCCGCGCGTCACGACGTGCCGGTGGCCACGGTGGCCGTCGCCTGGGTGTTGGCCTGGCCAGGCGTCACCGGCGCGATCGTCGGCGCCCGCCGAGCGGACCAGGTAGCCGGTTGGACACCCGCGGCCGACCTGCGTCTGACCGCTGACGACCTCGACACGATCACCGCCGCCCTGGCCGGCTCCGGCGCCGGCGAAGGCCCCCTCCGTCCCGCAGCCTGACCATCCGCACCGAGGAGAAACCATGTACCACATCGCTGTCGCGTTCGACGTTCCCACCGAGCACCACGACAAGTTCATCACCGCCGCGTTGCAGGACGGCCGCGACTCGGCGGCCAACGAGCCGGGCACGCTCCGGTTCGAGCTGATCAAGGACCCAGAGCGGCCGGAGCGCTTCTACCTCAACGAGGCCTATGCGGACGAAGCCGCGTTCGACGCCCACTGCGCGGGCCCGTACTTCGCGGCGTTCTTCGCCGTGATCGAGCCGATCGCCGAGGGCCCGACCTGGCTGGTTCGCGGGACCACCATCGAAGACTGATCGGTCTCATTACGGTGGGTCTCGATCGCTCTTCTCGATCGGCGCGCCGAGCGCGGCCGGGAAGGCGTCGAGATCCACCGTCGCCGGCGAGCCGAGGCCCTGTCCGCGGCGAACCTCGCCGTTGAGGAGAGAACCGTGACAGACCTACCGCGCAGTTCGATGGCCGAGCTCGGGCTGTTCACCGGGGCGCCCCAGCACGAGAACTTCTGCCGGATGAAGGACCTGGTCCCCACCAGCGAGATGGCTCCCTCGTCGAAGCCGTATTCCTGGCCGCAGGGCGATCCGATCCGCCTGCCGGCCACGTTCCCGTTCGGGCGGCAAACACGCTCGACCGCCGATTTCCTCGCCGACACCGACACCGCCGCGCTGCTGGTACTCGTCGACGGCGCCGTGCGGTACGAGAGCTACTGGTTGACCGGTGGACCGGACGTCCAGTGGCTGTCGATGTCCGTGGCGAAGAGCTTCGTCTCGGCGCTGGCCGGCATCGCGGTCGCCGAGGGGCACATCACCGACATCAACGAGCCGATCAGCGACTACGTGCCGGTCCAACCGGGCTCGGCCTACGACCAGGTGTCGATTCGCGACGTGCTGCGGATGTCGTCGGGCGCGCGCTGGAACGAGGACTACAACGACCCGAAGTCCGACATCTTCCGCCTGACCGCCGCGATGGCCGGTATCGGCACTCTCGACGAGTTCGTCGCGTCGATGGTGCGGGAGAACCCTCCGGGGACGGTCTGCCGTTACAACTCCGGCGAGACCCAGGTGCTGGGCGCGCTGGTCGCCCGGGCGACCGGCCGCTCGCTCACCGACTACATGCGCGAGAAGCTGGTCGAGCCGCTCGGAATGGAGTCGGCCGGATACTGGCTGCTGGACGCCGTCGGTACCGAAGTGGCGTTCGGGGGGCTCAACCTCACCGCGCGCGACTACGCCAAGGTCGGAGAGCTCTACCGCAGCGGAGGCCGATGGCAGGGCGAGCAGATCGTCCCGGCCGCCTGGGTGGACGCCTCGATCACGGTCGCGGCTCCTCACCTGGAGGCCGGTCAGCCGCTGGTCGGTGGTGAGCACGTGGACCTCGGGTACGGCTATCAGTGGTGGCTGCCCGCCGGTGATCGCGGCGAGTTCAGCGCGATCGGCGTCTACAACCAGTTCGTCTACGTCGACCGGGTGAGCAGTACGACGATCGTGAAGCTCTCGGCCAACCGCAGGTACGGCACCTCGACGGAGGAGGCCGACAACCGGGAACTGGAGACCGTCGCGTTTCTTCGGGCGGTGGCCCGGCGGGAGTGATCATCCCGCTGCCGGTGGGCGGGGGCGCAGGCCGTTGAGGGCCGTCGTGATGACGCGGTCGATGTAGTCGGCGGTCAGCGGTCCGCTGCGTTGGAGCCATCGGTTGAGGACGGGTCCCCAGATCATCTCGACCGCGACGTCGAGGTCGAGGTCGTCGGCGAGTTGCCCGGCCTGCTGGGCACTGCGCAGCCGTTGCCGCTTGGCGTCCTTCAACGGCCCGTCGAGCCGTTCCGCGTAGGCAGCTGCCAGTTCGGGGTCATGGGCGATCTCGGTGGCCAGCGCGCGCATCGGCTGGTCGTACCGGGGGTCGTTCAACTCTTCGATCGTGGCGAGCAACACTGCTGTGAGGTCCGCTTCCAGGTCGCCGGTGTCGGGCAGGACCGGCGGCCCGCCCTCGGCGCTCTCGCTGAGCAGCAGAAACGCATCGAAGACCACGGCGCCCTTCGACGGCCACCACCGGTAGATGGTCTGCTTGCCGACGCCGGCGCGCGCGGCGATGCCCTCGATGCTGAGCTTGGCGTAGCCGACCTCTTGTAGCAGGTCGAATGCGGCGGTGAGGGTGGCTCGCCGCGAGGCTTCGTTCCGCCGGGCTGCGTTCGGCGAGGCTCGTCGCGTCGTCATGAAACGACCTTAGCAGGGGACGAGACGGACCGTACCGTCTTGACAGCGGTTTCCGCGTGGTTTACTTTCCTCGGCATAGGACGAGACGAACCGTCTCGTCGCGTGAGATCGGAGATTCCATGCGCACCCCTTCACGCACCTGGTTCATCACGGGCGCCAGCCGCGGTCTCGGTCGTGCGTTCGCCGTGGCCGCGCTCGACCGCGGTGACCGGGTCGTCGCGGCGGCCCGGACGATCACCCGCGACGACTTCGACCCGCGTCATGGCGACCGCTTGCTCACGCTGCCGCTCGACGTCACCGACCGGGAAGCGGTCTTCGCCGCGGTGGCCACCGCGGTCGAGCGGTTCGGTTCGCTCGACGTCGTCGTCAACAACGCCGGGACGATGTCCATGGGCATGGTCGAGGAGTTCACCGAGGCCGAGGCGCGGGCCCAGCTCGAGGTCAACTTGTTCGGGGCGCTCTGGGTCAGCCAAGCCGTGATGCCGCACCTGCGTGCGCGGCGTTCCGGCCACATCGTGCAGATCTCCAGCATCGCCGCGCTCGGAGGTTTCCCGAGCACCGGGATGTACAGCGCGAGCAAGTTCGCGCTGGAAGGTCTGAGCGAGGCGCTCGCCATGGAGGCTGCGACCTTCGGGATCAAGGTCAGCATCGTGCAGCCCGGTGGGTACTGGACCGACTTGTACACGAGCATGGCATCGACCACGCCGATGGAGGCGTACGCGCCGCTTCGCGCAGAATTGGAGAAGCAGTGGGCGGAAGGCTCGGTCGACAGCGAACCCCGGCTGGCCGCCGAGGCGCTGCTCGAACTGGTCGACAGCGACGACCCGCCGCTGCGGTTGCTGCTCGGCAGCATGGTGTACGACCTGGCGTTCGACATCTCGCGTCGGCGCATGGAGACGTGGGCCGGGTGGGAGAAGGTGAGCCGGGCCGCTGAGCACGCGGTTTCGGCTGCCGGGGACGCCTGATGGCGTCGGGTCCGTCCCACGGCTGGGCACGGCCCTGGCAACGGCAACCTCGTCCTCGCATACCCCTGATCCGGAGCGCAAGGTGCGCACTCCGCGTCCGCCGAAGGTTGCGGGTGAATGGTCCGTTGTGCACGTCGAGTCGATGAACGCTTTCCCCGCGATACCGGGGAAAAGCGACCTGCACGGCTGCGGCGATGAGCGCGAGAACGATGGCGAGGATCGTCGCGATCGGGACGACGAGCAGCATTCGGCGGAGGCCGAGGCGGGGTTGCGCCGACTCGGTCGGCCGGGCCGACGCGGACGCCGGGATCGGCGGCCGCGCCGGAAGCCGCCGCGTGATCGGTCCGCTAAGTCCCGGCCCGCCGAGGCCCGGTGCACTCAGGCCCTGCGGCCCCCGCCGGCCCCCGGTACCCCCGGTGACACACCAGTGATCGGCCCGGGAGGGTCCCTGGTGCGGTCGGACCCTCAGCCGGAACAGAGTCAGACATCGCGTTCGTGAGAAAGGACGGACATGACTCTGGCCCCGGTCATCGAGCCCACCGATCACCTCGACTACTCCGATTATTTTCAGGTCGCGCCGCTGTTCGAGCGTCTGGCGGCACCGGACGCGGACACCGCGGAGCGGTCGATGCTCCGCGAGCGGCTGATCGTGGTGCATCTGCCGTTGGCCGAGCACATCGCCCGTCGTTACGTCCGCCGTGGTGAGCTGACCGACGATCTGGTCCAGGTGGCCCGGATCGGGCTGGTGACCTCGGTGGATCGGTTCGACCCGAGCCGGGGCACGGTGTTCCTGGCCTTCGCGGTGCCGACGATCGCCGGGGAGATCCGGCGTCACTTCCGGGATCACGGCTGGTATGTCCGGCCGCCCCGGCGGATGCAGGACATGTATCTGCGGCTCGACGCGGCGGCGGCGGAGCTGAGTCACCGGGACAACCGGGCGCCGACGGCCGGGACGCTCGCGCAGCACCTCGGCGTCCCGGTGGAGGCGGTCCGCGAGGGCCTGCAACTGACGAACTCCTACGCGCCGGTGGCGCTGGACGCGCCGATCACCGACGGGCCTTCGCTGGCCGAGTCGCTGGGTGAGGTCGACGAGGCGCTCGGGATGGTGGAGAACCGGGAGGTGTTACGGCAGCTGATCGCGGGGCTGCCCGCCCGGGAGCGGCGGATCCTGGGGCTGCGGTTCTTCGACGAGTGGACGCAGAGCCAGATCGCCCGGGACGTCGGCGTCTCGCAGATGCAGGTCTCCCGGCTGCTGTCGGCGACGCTGACCCGGCTCCGCGAGCGGCTGCAGGCCGAGGCGTGACGGGCCGGGCGCTGGCCGTGCTCCGGGCCGGGCACACGCCGGGGGAGGTGACCGTGACCGCGTCCGCGGCCGGATGCACCCCGGTCGCGGTAACGACCCCGGTCAACGCACCGCCCCGGTGAGGCGGTGTGCCTCGTCGAGCAGGAGCCGCCCCAGTTGCGGGCGGCGCTGCGGGGCGAAGCGGTGTTCCACGCCGGTCAGCGTGAGCGCGCCGACCGGACGGTCGTGCGCGTCGAACACGGCCGCGGCCATGCCCCAGCTGCCCTCGACGATGAGTCCGGGGTTGACCGCGTACCCGTCACGCCGGGTAGTGGCGATGCGGGCGCGCACCTCCTTCGGCGCGTGCGACGAGCCGTACGCCGCGGCGAGGTCGGCGTCGGTGAGGTAACGCTCGACGTCGCGGTCGGGAAGGTACGACAGGATCACCAACCCGGCGGACGCGACCCCGAGCGGGAAGCGGATCCCCTCGTAGAGGACGTGGGAGCGGATCGGGAAGCTGCCGTCCTCGCGGAGCAGGCAGACGGTCTCGTCGCCGCGCCGGATCGAGAAGAACGCGCTCTCGCCGGTGGCCACGGCCAAGCGGCGGACCGCGGGCTGGGCGAGCGCGGTGACGTCGTAGCGGGCGGCGGCGACGGTTCCGAGCAGGTACAACTCCGGTCCGAGGTGCCACCGGCCGGCGTCGTCGCGGTCGGCGAGGCCTTCGCCCTGGAGCGCGGTGAGGAGCCGGTGTGCGGTGGGACGGGCGACGCCGGTGGCGCGGGCACACTCCGCGGTGGTGGCGCCGTCGGGCTCGCGGGTGGAGACCGCGCGCAGGAGTGCGGTGGCGCGACCCAGTACGTCCGGCGGTGCGTTCACTCAGTGAACGCTAGACCGGTTCGCGCCCGCAGGGAACGAGCACTTCGCGTCCGCTCAGTTGACGTCGCCCGGACACGAGGTTGGATCGCGTCATGCACAAAGTCGTGAACTCCGCGGCCGACGCGATCGCGGACGTCCCGGACGGGGCAACGCTGGCCGTCGGCGGGTTTGGTCTCTGCGGGATCCCCGCCGTGCTGATCGGCGCGCTGTTGGAGGCCGGGACCCGCGACCTGGAGGTCGTCTCGAACAACGCCGGTGTGGACGACTGGGGGCTGGGCGTGCTGCTCGGCGCTCACCGGCTGCGGCGGATCATCGCGTCGTACGTGGGGGAGAACAAGGAGTTCGCCCGCCAGTACCTCGCCGGTGAACTGGAGGTGGAGCTGACGCCGCAGGGCACGCTCGCGGAGCGGATGCGCGCAGGCGGCTCGGGGATTCCGGCGTTCTTCACCGTGACCGGCGCCGGCACGCAGGTCGCCGAGGGTGGCTTGCCGTGGCGGTACTCCGCGGACGGTGCGGTGGCGGTCGCGTCGCCGCCGAAGGAGATCCGGGTGTTCGGCGGCCGGGAGCACGTGCTGGAGGAGGCGATCGTCGCCGACTTCGGGCTGGTGCGCGCCTGGAAGGGCGACCGGCACGGCAACCTGGTGTTCCGGCGGGCGGCGCGGAACTTCAACCCGCTGGCCGCGATGTGCGCCCGGATCACGATCGCCGAGGTCGAAGAGCTGGTCGAGCCGGGCGAGCTGGACCCGGACGACGTCCACACGCCCGGCGTCTACGTGCACCGGGTGGTGGCGCTGACGCCGGAGCAGGCAGCGGACAAGCGGATCGAGAAGCGGACGGTGCGAGCGTAATGGGCTGGTCACGGCAGGAGATGGCCGCCAGGGCGGCCGTGGAGCTGACTGACGGGTCGTACGTGAACCTCGGCATCGGCCTGCCGACGCTGGTCCCGAACTACGTTCCGGACGACGTCGAACTGGTGCTGCACAGCGAGAACGGCGTCCTCGGGGTCGGCGCGTACCCGGAGGAGAACGACGTCGACCCGGACCTGATCAACGCGGGCAAGGAGACCGTCACCGTGCGGCGCGGGGCGTCGTACTTCGACTCCGCGACGTCGTTCGGCATGATCCGCGGCGGGAAGATCGACGTCGCGATCCTCGGCGCGATGCAGGTGTCGGCGGCCGGTGACCTGGCGAACTGGATGATCCCCGGCAAGATGGTCAAGGGCATGGGCGGCGCGATGGACCTCGTCCACGGCGCCCGGCGGGTGATCGTGCTGATGGAGCACGTGGCTCGCGACGGCTCGTACAAGATCGTGGACGAGTGCTCGCTGCCGTACACCGGTCGCGGCGTCGTCCACCGGATCATCACCGACCTCGCGGTCCTGGACGTCACCCCGGACGGGTTGCGGCTGGTCGAGACCGCGCCCGGCGTCACCGAGGACGAGGTCCGCGCCAAGACCGAGCCCTCACTGGCCTGAGCGCTTCCAACTCGACGCCGAAGCACGCGAATCCGGTCTCTCAGCACCTGTTACAGCCCCAGAACGCGTCATCCGGCGGGCCGCCGCGCGGCGGCCCGCCGAGGCCACCCGTGCCGCTGGTGAGCGGGGTCAGGGGAACACGCGCAGGACCATTTCGACCAGCGCGTCGACGTCCTCGTCGTCCATCGGCCGGCCGGTCATTCCCATCCGGTGGAGCAGGGTCCCGGTGACGACGTCGATGAGGAACAGCACCCGGCGCTCCGGCTCGTCCAGAGTCTCCTGGAGCACCAGCCGGTAGGGGTCCTGCAGCCGGGTGGACAGGATCTCGCGCAGCGCGGGGTCGCTCACGCCGTCGCTGAACACACCCGCGAACGCCGCGCCCACGCCGGGCTGCGCGATCTTGGCCGCGCTCCAGCGGATCGCCGTCGCGACGATCTCCGCCCGGCTGGTGCCCTCGACGGGTACCGGGCCGAACGCGTCGAGAAGACAGTCCACGATCAGCGCGCCCTTCGACGGCCAGCGCCGGTAGAGCGTCGTCTTGGCCACCTGCGCCGCGACCGCGATCCGGTCCATCGTCGCGCCCGCGTAACCGAGTTCGTGCACGGTCCGCAGCGTCGCGGCGAAAACGGTCGCGTGCAGGTCCGAGCGAGGACGCCCGGCGCTGACGGAGGGAGTGGATGCCTGCACGCCGATAGGCTATCTTTCCTATTACGCTACCGTGAGTAGCGTAATAGGAGGAGGTCCGATGAGCAGCAGCAAAGCCTCGTTGCGCGCCCGCATCGTCCTCCGGGACCGGGCCGACGGGACCGAGGCGCGCCTGGCCCGGCGGGAGATCCTCGCGTTCCTGCGCAGCCGGTTACCCGGGGCGGACGAGCGATGACGACCCTGCCACCGCTGTTGCGCCCCCATGCCCGGGGCCTCGCGGGCGTCGTCGCCCTGCAGGTCGTCGGCGCGGTCGCGGGCCTGGCGCCGCTGCTGGCGGTCGTCGAACTGGGCCGGCTGCTGCTGGCGCCCGGCCCGGTCGACCACGGCGACGCCCGAGCCGCGGTGCTGGCGGGAGCGGTCGGCTTGTTCGTGCGGCTGCTGTTCACGGGAGCCTCGTCCGGGCTCGGCCATCTGCTCGACGGCCGGGTGCAACTGACCCTGCGCCGGGCTCTGGCGCAGCGGCTGGGACGCGTGCCGATCGGCTGGTTCTCCCGGCGCCGGACCGGTGAGCTGGCGAAGGTGGTCGGGGAGGACGTGAGCGCCGTCCATCCGTTCATCGCCCACACCCCCGGCGAACTCGTCTCCGCGTTCGTGGTGCCGCTGGTCGCGCTCGCCTACCTGGTCAGCGTCGACTGGCTGCTCACGGTCGTGACGCTGATCCCGGTGCTCCTGGCGGTGGCGCTGGTCCCGCTGATGATGACGCCGGCCCGGCTGCGCGAACAGCAGGAGTTCGACGGCGCGATGGGGCGGATCGCCAGTTCCGCCGTCGAGTTCGTGCAGGGCATCGCGGTGGTCAAAGCGTTCGGCGGCTCGGGCCGCGCACACCGCAGGTTCGTCACCGCCGTGGACGACTTCGTCGGCGTCTTCAACCGCTGGGTGCGCGGCATCTCCGGGATCGCCGCGGGCATGCAGCTGGCGCTGTCACCGCCGTTCGTGCTGCTCGTCGTGCTGATCGGTGGCACGGCACTGATCGCGGGCGGTCGCCTGGCCCCCGCCGACCTGCTGCCGTTCCTGCTGCTCGGACCGGGGCTGACCGCGCCGGTCGCGGCGCTCGGCCACGGCTTCGACGACCTGCAGGCCGCCCGCCGGGCGGTCGGCCGCATCCGGGACGTGCTCGACGTGGAGCCGCTCCCGGAACCGGCGCGACCGGTCGCACCGCGCGGGCACCGGGTGGAGCTGCGGAACGTCCGGTTCGGCTACGAGCCCGGTCGGGAGGTGCTGCGCGGGATCAGCCTGGTGCTGGAGCCCGGGACGGTCACCGCGCTGGTCGGGCCGTCGGGGAGCGGGAAGTCGACGCTGGTCCAGCTGCTGCCCCGGTTCTTCGACCCGACCGACGGCGAGCTCGTCCTGGGCGGCGTCGATCTGCGGGAGATCGGCAGCGCGCAGCTCTACCGGAGCGTCTCGTTCGTCTTTCAGGACGTTCGTCTGCTGCGCGCGTCGGTCGCGGACAACATCGCGCTGGCCGCACCGCACGCTGACCGCGACGACGTCGTCCGCGCCGCCCGGCTGGCGAACATCCACGAGCGCATCCTCGAGTTGCCGCGTGGCTACGAGACCGTGATCGGCGCGGAGGCCGGACTCTCCGGCGGCGAGGCCCAGCGGCTCGCGATCGCCCGCGCGCTGCTCGCCGACACGCCCGTCCTCGTGCTCGACGAGGCGACCGCCTTCGCCGATCCGCAGACCGAACACGCGGTCCGGAAAGTCCTGGCGACGCTCACCGGTGACCGGACGGTGCTGGTCATCGCCCACCGCCTGGAGACGATCGCCGACGCCGACGTCGTCGTGATGCTGGAGGACGGGGTGATCGTCGAGCGCGGCAACCCCGTCGAACTGATGGCCCGAGACGGGAAGTTCGCCGCGTTCCGGCGCTCCCAGGAGAGCGAGCACCGATGATCCGATTGCTGCTGCGCGTGCTCGGACACGACTACGCCCGGCCGGTCCGCCGCACGATCGGGCTGATGACCGCGGCCTCGGTGGCCGAGGGGCTGGCGTACGCGCTGCTGATCCCCGTGCTGCGAGCCCTGCTCGACGACCGTCCCGCGGACGCCCGGCCGTGGCTGGCCGGGCTCGGCGCCGCCGTCGCGGTCTACGCGGTGCTGCGGTATCGCAGCGACCTCGCCGGTTTCCGCGTCGGGACCACGATGCTGCGCGGCATGTACCGCCGGCTCGGCGATCAGCTGGCCCGGCTGCCGCTCGGCTGGTACGGCGCCGGTCGCGTCGGGGACGTCTCGATCCTGGCCGGCCGCGGCGTCCTGCAGGCCATGAGCGTGATCGCCCATCTGCTGGCGCCGTTCGTCTCCGCGTGCGTGACGCCGCTGACGATCGTCGTCATCCTGCTCGTCTTTCACTGGCAGCTGGGGGTGGCCGCGCTGCTCGCGGCACCGGTCGTCGCGGCCATCCAGGCCCGGGTCGGCCGCGCGACCGCGGCGGCCGACGCGGAGAGCGCGGCGCGCGACCGGAAGGCCGCCCAGCGGGTCGTCGAGTACCTGCAGGCCCAGCCGGTGCTGCGGGCCGGTGGCCGGACCGCGGAACGGTTCGCACTGCTCGATGACGCGTTGCGCGACGTTCAGCTCGCGTCACGCCGTTCCACCGTGCTGACGCTGCCCGGCGCGGTGGGCCTGGCGCTCGTCGTGCAGACGATGTTCACCGCCGTGCTGGCGCTGGGTGCCGCACTCGCGCTCGGCGGAACCATCGGCGCGGCCGACGTCCTCATCGCGCTCGTGCTCGCCGCCCGCTGCGCGGATCCGCTGCTGTCGCTCACCGAGCTCGGCGGGCGGCTCCGCGGCGCCCGTACCGAGCTGACCAGGCTCGACACGATCCTGAGCACCCCGCCGCTGCCCGAAGCGTCCGACCCGATCCGGCCCGACCGGCACGACCTGGAGTTCGTCTCGGTCAGCTTCCGGCACGGCAGCCGGACGGTCGTCGACGACCTGTCGCTGGCCGTACCGGAGGGACAGCGGCTCGCGATCGTCGGGCCCTCGGGCGCGGGCAAGAGCACGATCCTGCAGTTGCTCGCCCGGTTCTACGACGTGGACGCGGGCTCGGTGCGCGTCGGCGGGGTGGACGTCCGTGCGATCAGCACCGAGGAGCTGATGGCGCGGATCGCGATCGTCTTCCAGGACGTCTACCTGTTCGACGGCACGATCGAGGAGAACGTCCGGCTGGGCCGTCCCGACGCCGATGACGCGGCGTTGCGGGCGGCAGCGGCTGCGGCGCGGCTGGACGAGGTGGTCGACAGGCTGCCCGACGGCTGGGCGACGAACGTCGGCGAGGGCGGTGCGCTGCTCTCCGGCGGGGAGCGTCAGCGGGTCTCGATCGCCCGTGCGCTGTTGAAGGACGCGCCGATCGTGCTGCTGGACGAGGTGACGTCCGCGCTGGATCCGGTGAACGAGGCCGCGGTCGGTGAGGGCATCGAGCGCCTGATGGCGGGCCGGACCGTGGTGATCGTGGCCCACCGGATGCGGACCGTCCGCCGCGCGGACCGGATCGTCTTCGCCGACGGTGGCCGGATCGTCGAGAGCGGCAGCCACGAGGAACTGTTGCACCACGGCGGCCGGTACGCCGACTTCTGGACGCTGTCCCTGACGGCACCCGCGGCCTAGCGGTGGGCTAGCTCCGTCCAGGCTGCCTGAGCGCGCGGTGCCCAAGCGCCGTGGCGCTCGCGGAACACCGCCGCGGCCCGGTGCCCGCTCCACCGCGGCGGCAGCAGTTCGCGTGGCAGCCCCGGGTCCAGCAGCGGGAAGCGGCGCCACTCCTGGACGAGGCGGATCTGGGCGAGGAGCGCCTGACGGTCGGTGCGTGGTCGGCGGCGGCCGACGAGGTCGAGGAACGACTCGTAGCGGCGTTCGATGTCGTCGAGGTCCCAGGCGGTGCGGGTGAGCGAGCGCTCGTCGCCGATCTGTCCGGCGGTCGCGATGAACGACCAGCTGTTGGCGGCGAGGCCGAGCCCGTCGAGGACGCCCTGGACCTCGGCTTCGCGGTCGGTCCACGGCGTCAGCCAGGTGACGCTGTTGAGCGCCCCGAGGCCTGCCCACCCGAGTCGAGTGCGGAGCTTGTGACGCAGCGCGCGCTGGTTCTCCGGAGCGTTGACGCTGGTGACGAGCCAGTGCCCGGTCCAGGGGCGCTGGTGCGCGGCGAAGCCGAAGATGCGTTCGGTGCCCTCCTGGAGGAGCCGGATACCGGCGTCGGTGAGAGCCCACTGGGTTTCCCGGCCGACGCGGGAACCTTCGATCCAGCCGCTGTCGGCGGTGCGCATGATGGCCTGCCGGATCGCTTTTTCGGCGATGTCCAGTTCGCTCATCAGATCGAGCAGCGCGGCGGTCCAGACCGGTCGCCGGCCGGGGAGCACGAACTCACCGAGGATCGTCAGGAGCAGGCTGGGCGCGCTGGCCGCCCCGAGTTGCTGTCGCCGGGTGACGACCGGTCCTTCCGCAGTGGTCACGCCGACATCCTGACATTCGATGCGTCGCTGCCACCGGGAAAAGAACTACATCACGCCGCAGCCTTGCAAATCATGTGTAGCAAGTTCCACGATGGTCGGGAAGCCCCGAGCGAGGAAGCGGGACACGCTGATGACCGTTTCGTTCGACACTGCGCCCGATGTGTACAAGCACTGGCGTTTGAGCGTCGATGGGGAGATCGCCACGCTCACACTCGCGGTCGACGAAAACGGCGGGCTGGTACCCGGCTACGAGCTGAAGATGAACAGCTACGACCTCGGCGTCGACATCGAGCTGCACGACGCGCTGCAGCGCATCCGGTTCGAGCACCCGGAAGTGAAAGTGGTCGTGGTCACCAGCGCCCTCGACCGCATGTTCTGCGCCGGCGCGAACATCAAGATGCTGGCGTCCTCGGCGCACAGCTGGAAGGTGAACTTCTGCAAGTTCACGAACGAGACCCGCAACGGCATGGAGGACTCGCCGGGGCTGACCTTCATCGCGGCGCTCAACGGCACCGCGGCCGGTGGCGGTTACGAGCTGGCGCTGGCCTGCGATCAGATCGTGTTGATCGACGACAACTCCTCGACCGTGTCGTTGCCGGAGGTGCCGCTGCTGGGCGTCCTACCGGGTACCGGTGGCCTGACCCGGGTGGTCGACAAGCGTGGCGTCCGCCGGGATCTGGCCGACGTGTTCGCGACCACGGCGGAGGGCGTGCGCGGCGAGCGGGCGGTGCGCTGGCGGCTGGTCGACGCGGTGGCGAAGGCCCGGGACTTTGACGCCGAGGTGGCGCGGAGGGCTGCGGACGCGGCGGCGCGATCCACCCGTCCGGGGTCCGGCGCCACCGGGATCACACTGACCCCGCTGCGGCGGGAGATCGAGGGGGACGTGATCCGGTATCCGCACGTGCGGGTGGAGCTCGACCGGAGCGCGGGAACGGCGACGCTCGTCGTGGCCGGTCCGGAGAGCGTCCCGGCCGACGTGCACGCCGAGGGCGACCGGGCCTGGCTGCTCGCGACCACCCGCGAGCTGGACGACGCGATCCTGCGGTTACGCACCAACGAGCTCGATCTGGGCACCTGGCTGCTGAAGACCGAGGGTGATCCGGCGCTCGTCGCGGCGTACGACGAGTTTCTGCTCACGCACCGCGACGACTGGCTGGTGAACGAGACGATCGGGTTCTACCGGCGGACGCTCAAGCGCTTGGACACCACCTCGCGGAGCCTGTTCGCGCTGATCGAGCCCGGTAGCTGTTTTGTCGGAAGCCTCGCCGAGATCGCGTTCGCCGCGGACCGGCAGTTCATGCTCACCGGGCAGTTCGAGGACGACGAGGATCCGAAGCCCCCTGCGGTGGTGCGGCTGGATGCGTTCAACACCGGGCTACTGCCGATGAGCAACGGGAAGTCCCGGCTGCAGACCCGGTTCCTGGGCAGCGCCGACGAACTGGCCGCGGTCGAGAAAGCGCTGGACCGCGATCTGCTCGCGGCGGACGCGGATGCGCTCGGGCTGGTGACGGCCGCGCCCGACGACCTCGACTGGGACGACGAGATCCGCCTGGTCGTCGAGGAACGGGCCAGCTTCTCACCCGACGCGCTGACCGGGATGGAGGCCAACCTGCGGTTCGCTGGTGCCGAGACGGCCGAGACCAAGGTCTTCGGGCGCCTGACCGCCTGGCAGAACTGGATCTTCCAGCGGCCGAACGCCGCCGGCCCCGAGGGCGCGCTGCGCCGGTACGGCACCGGGCAGCGCGCAGCCTATGACCGGAAGCGAGTGTGAGCATGACCAAGCCTGCGCGCGCGCCACTGAACCTCCGGCGACCGGAAGCGAGTGTGAGCCATGACCGAGCGAATCGGTGACGCCCCGGCCCCGACCGGGCCGGTGTCGCGGATCGACTACAGCGAGCGGATCCCGAACAACGTCAACCTGGCCGGTGACCGGCGGTTGCAGCGGGCGTTGGAGGGCTGGCAGCCGAAGTTCCTCGAGTGGTGGAAGACGCTGGGCCCGTCGATCCCGACCCACGACGTCTACTTACGCACCGCGATCGCGGTGGGCCGGGACGGCTGGGCACACTTCGACCGGGTGCCGATGGAGCAGTACCGGTGGGGGATCTTCCTCGCCGAACGCGACCCGGACCGGACGGTCGGCTTCGGCCAGCACCAGGGAGAACCCGCGTGGCAGGAGGTCCCCGGTGAGTACCGGAGCGAGCTGCGCCGGCTGATCGTCGTGCAGGGCGACACCGAACCGGCGAGCGTGGAGCAGCAACGCCACCTCGGCCTCACCGCCCCGAGCCTCTACGACATGCGGAACCTGTTCCAGGTCAACGTCGAGGAGGGCAGGCACCTGTGGGCGATGGTCTACCTGCTGCACGCCTACTTCGGACGGGACGGCCGCGAAGAAGCCGAGGAACTGCTCAGGCGCAACTCCGGTGACTTCGACTCACCCCGCATCCTCGGCGCGTTCAACGAGGAGACCACCGACTGGCTGTCGTTCTTCATGTTCACGTACTTCACCGATCGCGACGGCAAGTACCAGCTCGGAACCCTCAAAGAATCCGGCTTCGACCCGCTGGCGCGGACCTGCCAGTTCATGCTCAAGGAAGAAGCGCACCACATGTTCGTCGGCACGACCGGTGTGCAGCGGACGGTCCAGCGCACCGCGGAGCTGATGGCACAGCACGGCACCGACGACCTCTGGGACCACGGAGGCATCCCGCTGAGCGTCATCCAGAAGTACCTGAACTTCCAGTACTCGGTCTCCCTCGACCTGTTCGGCTCCGAATCCTCGTCCAACGTCGCCGCCTACTACACCGCCGGGCTCAAGGGCCGGTGGATGGAGACCCGCCGCAAGGACGACCACCAGCTCACCGACGCCACGATGGACGTCCCGGTCATCCAGGACGGCCGGATGGGCGTGAAGACCGTGCCGATGCTCACCGCGCTCAACCTCGATCTGCGCAACGAGTACGCCGCGGACTGCGCGGGCGGCGTCAAGCGCTGGAACGCCGAACTCGAGAAGGCCGGCGTCGACGCCCGGTTGTACCTGCCGCACGAGGGGTTCAACCGCAAGGTCGGTGCGTTCGCCGGACACCACGTCCTTCCGGACGGCACACTCACCGACGACCCCGAGGCGGTCGCCGCCTACCTGCCGACGGCGGAGGACCGTGCCCGGGTGGCCGAACTGATGGTTCCGCACTACGAGCCGGGTGACTTCGCCGGCTGGATCGCACCGCCCGCGCACGGCATCAACGATCTGCCGGTCGAGTACGACTACGTCCGCTTCTGACGGGAGGGGCACCGTGGCCACCTCGCTGTTCAACGCCGCCGAGTGGCTGGTGAGCCGGCACGCCGCCACCACACCGGACCGGCGTGCGATCACCGCGATCGACCTGGACGGATCGGTCCGCGAACTCACCTACGGCGACCTCGACACCGACATCCACAGATTCGCCGCAGCCCTGCGCACCGCCGGGCTGCGACCCGAGGAACGCGTGCTGCTCTGCATGGGCGACACGCCCGAACTCGTCACCGCGTTCCTCGCCGCGCTGCGGATCGGCGCCGTGCCGGTGCCGGTCAGCACGATGCTCACGCCGAAGGACATCCAGGCGCTCGCCGGTGACAGCCGCGCCCGGATCGTCGTCCTGTCCGCGGAGTTCGCCGGGCTCGCACCCGCGCTGGAGGGCCTGCCCGAGATCACCGACGTCGTCGTCCTGGCCGGCCAGGACCCGTTGCCGCGGGTGCTCGGCGTCCCGGTCTGGCCGTGGGAGTCGTTCGTCGCGTCCGGCGCGGGCGCGTCCACCGATGTTCATCCCACGACCGCGGAGTCGCCCGCGTTCTGGCTCTACACCTCCGGCACCACCGGCACACCGAAGGCCGCGATCCACCGCCACGGCTCCCTCCGCGACACCGCCGAGACCTACGCCGCCGACGTCCTCACGATCGGACCCGACGACGTCACGTTCTCGGTCGCCAAGATCTTCTTCGCCTACGGCCTGGGCAACAGCCTCACGTTCCCGTTCGCCGTCGGCGCGAGCACCGTCCTCGACCGCTCCCGCCCCAACCCCAAGACCACCCTGCGGGTACTGCAGGAACACCGCCCGACGCTGTTCTTCGCCGGACCCACCTACTACGCCGCGCTGCTCGCCGCCGGTCTCCCGCACGACGCGTTCGCCGGTGTCCGGGCCTGCGTCTCGGCAGGCGAAGCGTTCCCCAAGCCGCTGTTCGAACGTTTCACCACGTCGTTCGGCGTCGAGATGCTCGACGGCATCGGCTCCACCGAGATGCTGCACATCTTCATCAGCGGACGCCCCGGCCGCACCCGCGCCGGCGCCACCGGCGAAATCGTCGCCGGGTACGACGCGAAGATCGTCGACGACGACGGGATCGCGGTCCCCGACGGCACCCCCGGCCACCTCTACGTCCGCGGCAACTCCGCCGCCACCGGCTACTGGGCCCGCACCGAGATCACCCGCCGCGTCTTCCAGGGCCCCTGGGTGCGGACCGGCGACACCTACGTCCGCTCCGCGGACGGCTACTACTCGTCGCTGGGCCGGACCGACGACATCATCAAGGCCGGTGGCATCTGGGTGTCCCCGACCGAGGTCGAAGAACGCCTCCGTGCCCATCCGGACGTCGTCCAAGTGGCCGTCGTCTCGGTGCCGGACGCCGCCGGGCTCGACAAGCCGGTGGCGTGCGTCGTCCTGGCCGAAGGTTCCGGCACCACCAGCGACGACCTGGTGCAGTTCTGCCGGGAGGGCCTGGCCTCGTTCAAGCGTCCCCGCCACGTCCTGCTGTTCGACGCGATGCCGGTCACCGCGACCGGCAAGCTTCAGCGTTTCCGCGTCCGCGAGATCGCGGTGGAGCGCCTGACCGCGGCCTAAGCGTATTCGGCGACGGAGTCCAGGTAGAGGTGGAGCCGAGTGCTCGTACCCCCCGGCGTGGAGTGCACCCGGACGAGGTCGGCCAGCTGGTTGACCAGCAGCAGACCGCGGCCCCCGGCGGCGGTGCGGTCGGTCACCGGGATGCGCCCCGCGAGTGGGTCGCGCAGGTACCCGCTGTCCGCCACCTGGCAGACCAGTTGGCCGTCGTCCGCCCAGATCGTGAGCCGACCGGTGCCACCGCCGTGTTCGACCGCGTTCTCGGCGAGCTCGGTGATCGCGATCGTGAGATCGACGACCCGCTCCGGCGGCAGCCCCGCCCGGTGAGCCTGCTCGGTGACGAAACGACGGACGGCCGCCAGCGCGAAGAGGTCGAGGGCGAGGCTCGCCGCGCCGGGCGGTGGCTCGGGGAGCGGGCGGTTGTAACCGGCCACGACCGCGAGCGGATCGTCGTAGTGCGCGCTGTCGTAGCGGCGGGTCGGATCGACCATGATCGGATGCGTGCGGTACGCGTCGTCGACCCACGCCGGATCGAGCGTCGCGACGTTGTACGGGCACAGGATTGTCGCCGGCCGACCGGTGAACGCGGTGTTGATCAGGGCCTCGTGCTGGACGCAGGCGGGGTATTCGGTGGCGCTGCGACCGGCCCAGATGGGTTCGCCGATCAGGCGCACCCGGCGTCCGGGGTGGGCGTTGGCGAACGCCAGCAGGACCGTCGGGATGATCCGGCCCGGGTTGCGGCCGACCACGGTCATGTCGCGCAGCAACACCTGCTCGGCGTCGGCGCCGAGTGCCTCGCGGATCAGCGCCAGGTTCGGACCCGGTACGGCGACCGCGACGGGTTCCCCGGCGGCCAGCCCTTCGCGGACGAACGGCACGGTGCCCGCCAGGTACTCCTCGTCGTCGCGATAGAGGAGCGCGGGGTGGACGAAGTCATCGATCATGCAACGGCGCCATTCGCGCAGGTCAGGTCCAACTCAGGCACCTCGGCGAAGCCGAGGTGGTCCAATACCGTCGCCACCGCCGCGCGGGGCCCGGCGAGCTGCACGCCGCTGGGGGCCCGTACCGCGAGCCGGCCGAGCACGGCAGCCGTGGCGGCGTCGGCGAACTCGAGCCCCGCGACGTCGATCAGGATCGGGACGGCGGGGTCGGGTTGCTGCTCCAGGACGGCGTCCAGCGCCGCGGCCAGCGACTGGCGGTTGCTCAGGTCGGATTCGCCGGTCAGCCGGAGGCCGTAGGGGTCGGTCGTGCGGCGGATGCGGAGCAGCGGCGTCCAGCCGGGGTCCACCTCGGGAGCGGCCGAGGCCGGATGGGAGCAGGCCACGCGGCGCAAGAGCTCGCGAGGGAACGTGCGCCGGTCGTAGAGGCACAGCGCGAGCGATCCCTCGTCCATGAAGAGGCTGTTGACGCAGGCCTCGTAGCGGGGCAGCTCGTCGATTCCGGCGGGCTCGGTCAGCGCCCAGGCCATGTCGCCGACGATCCGCAGCCCGCGATAGCCGTCACGGCCGGCCTGGTCGATGTGTCCGGCCAGGTCGTCCAGCATGCGAGCCGCCTCGAACCGGCCGGCCGGGAGATACGCCTCCCGGGCCGGCAGTACCTGCACCTGACCCGCGTGCCGGGCCTCGGCGGTCGCGACGCCCCGTTCTTCTAAGCCGGTCAGCACGGCGATCGGCGACAGCGACTCGGCGAAGAGCAGAACCCGGTCGCCCGCGTGGAGACCCGCCGCGACCGTATGTGCCATGAGGTCCAGGCCGTCGTCGGGACCGTCGACGAACGAGCAGACGTGATCACCCAGCTCCAGCCGGGCGGCCATCGCGACGCCGGTCATGTGATCACCTCCCACTCGTTCGATCCGACCTTACGCGACGCCTTTCGGGGCCCGAGATACCTCACGGTGTGCCCGGTGTCGTGAGGGCGGTCGCGGGCGCTCGGAGGATCCCGACGGCAGCGTCGACCAGGCCGGCGGCCATGCCCTCCCAGGTCGTGTGGATGGTCGGGCGCCCCTCGGCGAGCGCGCCCTCGAAGTCCGCGCACGCGTGGATCAGCAGCGTGCTGGTCAGCTGGCTGCGTTCCGACCACACCGGCTCGGGTAGCTCCCGCAGGCATCGGCGGAGACCGTCGCGCATCTGGTGGTACGAGGGCGAGCGGCGCGTGTGGTCGCCGAGCGCCGAACGCAGCACCGGGTCGGTGACGACCTGGGCGGCGAACCGTGCGTACCAGGTCGGGCTGCCCAGCGACGCGAGGTGGCGGGGGAGCGGAAGGACCAGACAGGACACCCAGTCACGCAGGTCGGTGCTGTCGCTCCCGGCGTCGACCATCTCCTGACGGATCTGCTCCAGCGGCTCGGTGTGCCGCTGGGCGATGGCCTGGATCAGGCCGGCCTTCGTGCCGAAGTGGTAACCGACGACCGCCGTGTTGCGCTGGCCGGCGGCCTCACCGATCTGCCGGTTGGAGACCGAGACGACGCCGCGTTCGGCGAACAGCCGCTCGGCGGCGACCAGGATCCGCTCCCGTGTCTCGGCGTTCCGCTCCGCTGACCGCGCCATGCCCTCTCCCGGTTCTGCGACGTGTCCCACATGGTGCCCGATCGGCGGGGGTGTTAGCTTAACTCAAACGCTTGATTTAAATTCTCTCCGCGAGGATCCATGTCAGTGACTACACGCGCCACCCCGGAAGAGACCCGCTCGGTCCTTCCCGCGCTGGGCGTCCTGCTGCTCGCGCTGTTCGTCTCGACGCTGTCCAGCACGGTCGTCACGACCGCGTTACCCCGGATGCTGCGCGATCTGGACGGCACGCAGACCCAGTTCACGTGGATCGTCACCGCGACGCTGCTCGCCGCCACCGCCTCGACGCCGATCTGGGGCAAGCTCGCCGATCTGTTCGACAAGAAGAAACTCGTCCACATCGGGCTCGTCGTGTTCATCGCCGGGTCGCTCGCGTCCGGGTTCAGCCAGAACGCCGGCCAGCTGATCGCGGCGCGCACGCTGCAAGGACTGGGCGTCGGCGGGCTGCAGGCGCTCACCCAGATCTCGATCGCCGCGATGATCCCGCCGCGCGAGCGCGGCCGGTACGCGGGATACCAGAGCAGCGCGACCGCGCTGTCCACGATCGGCGGCCCGCTGCTGGGCGGCCTCATCGTGGACACCTCCTGGCTGGGCTGGCGGTGGTGCTTTTTCGTCGGCGTTCCGGTCGCGATCCTCGCGATCGTCGCGTTGCAGATCACGCTGCGGTTGCCGACCACCCGTAGTGCGGTGGTGCGCATCGACTACGGCGGTGCGTTCCTGATCACCGGCGGCGTCAGCACGCTGCTGATCTGGATCTCGTTCGTCGGGGACGCGTTCGCCTGGGGCTCGTGGCAGACCGCGGCGATGGTCGGTGGCGCGCTGCTGCTGCTCGCGGTGGCCGCGGTTCAGGAGACGCGTGCCGCGGAGCCGATCGTTCCGCCGCGCGTGCTGCGTGGACGCGCGACCGCGCTGGCGATCCTCGGAAGCCTCGCCGCCGGTACCGCGATGTACGGCGCGACGGTGTTTCTCACCCAGTACTTCCAGGTCAGCCGCGGCCGGACGCCGACCGAGGCCGGGATGCTGACGATCCCGATGATGGCGGGCATCCTGGTCGCCTCGATCGTCGGCGGGCGCCTGGTCAGCCGGAACGGGCGCCTCAAGCCGTTCCTCGTCGTCGGATCCGTCAGCCTCGCCGCCGGGTCGGCGTTGCTCGGGCTCACCGACGAGGGCACGTCGTTCGTGCTGCTCGGGGTCGCGATGGTGCTGATGGGCGCCGGTGTCGGACTGACGATGCAGAACTTCGTCCTGGTCGTCCAGAACGTCGTCCCGCAGCGGGACATCGGCGCGGCCAGCTCCACGGTCTCGTTCTTCCGCTCGCTGGGCGGTACGATCGGCGTCGCGGTGCTGGGCGCCGTCGTCGCGCGGCAGGTCGCCGCCGGCGTCGCGTCCGGGGAGAGCGTTCCGCAGGCCTACGGCGAGGCCACCGGCGTCGTCTTCCTGATCTCGGCAGGCGTCGCCGTGCTCAGCATCGTCGCGGCGGTCTGCCTCCGCCCGGTCAACCTGCGCACCAGCCTCGACCTCAGCGACGAGCTGACAGCGGCCGCGATCGCGGCCGACGCCGCCGACGGGGCACCGGCGATCGACCTGGTCCCCGGCCCGGCTCTACCTTTTGATAGAGAACCAGGTCGCTCGCCAGGACGACGAGACCGGCCCGCGGGATTTCTACGCTCGATTCATGACCGCATCCCGTAGCAAGTACGCCGCTGTTCTCGCCGGTGCCGCGGGCCTGGCTCTGATCGTCGCCGGCTGGTGGATCGTCGGCTGGGAGTACCGGGGCGACTGGGGTCGCCTCACCGACGTCTCGTGGTGGGTCGGCGGGTTACTCCGCGGCCTCGGCTGGCTCTGGCTGGGCAAAGCCGGCTTCAAGATCGCGCTCGCCGGCATCGCGGGCACGGTGGCCCTGGTCGCCTGGGTGCGGCGTTCCCGCCGTGCCCGGACCCAGCCGCAGGAGTCCGGTGAGGGATGAGACCGCGGCCGGGCCTCGGGCCGTCCTCACTCCACGAGCTTGCCGATCGTCGAAACGTCGCGGACGAGCCCGGCGATCTCCGGCGGCGTCTCGGGCACCGGCTCCCGGACGACCTGGCCCGGCCCGGACCACACCAGGTTGACGCGCAGCGCGTCGTCCGGTTCGGGATAGTCGGAGCGGTTGTGGCAACCGCGGGTCTCGCGGCGCTCGATCGCGGTCTCGATCGTCGCTCGGGCTGCGATCAACGACGAGCGCAGGTCGAACGCGTGCGCGAGGTCCTGGAAGCCGGCGCGGTCGGGGTGGACGCCGATGCTCTTCTCGGCGCTCCTGAATAAGGATGGCTAGGACACGCGGAATGTGACGGCCCCGCTGAGTTCGGTGGGCGGCTGCGCGAGGTTTTGGCAGCTCAAGGACGTAATCCGATATAGTTGGGCAAACCGGTCTTCAGTGCGGGGGGCGCAGTGGCTGGCGGCGGTGAATCCATGACCCAGGGCGTGGTCGCCCCGTCGCCCGCCGACCTGGCGCGTCGGCTGGCTCATCCGTCGATCCGGGCGCCGCTGGCGATCGCTCTGACCAACGCGTCGGGTCTCATCGAGTGGATCAACCCGGCGTTCACCCGGCTGACCGGCTACTCGGCGGACGAGGTGATCGGCAAGGACCGGCTCGATCTCTTCCGGGGCGCCGTCCTGCGCACCGGGGAGATCGAACGGATCCGGCAGGCCATGGCGGCGGGCCAGCTGATCGAGGCCGAGTTCCAGACCCTCACGCGGACCGGCCAGCCCTACTGGGTCTCGTGCGTGGTGGCGCCGTCGGTGGACGGCGACGACGCCGGCTCGTTCGTCTTCGCGGAAGAAGACATCACGCAGCGGCGGCGCAGCGACGACGCCGCGCGCGCCGCGGTCCGCCGCGCGGAGGACCTGGCGGACAGCCTCCGCACGGAACAGGAGCTGCTCGAGGGCGTGCTCTCGACGATCCCGCACATCGTGTACTGGAAGGACTCCGACAATCGGTACCTGGGCTGCAACGACGCCTTCCTGCGGCTGCGCGGCCTGGCGTCGAAGGACGACCTCGCCGGGCGCACCGAGGAGGAGCTCCCGGACGGCGACGAGTTCGTCACCGCGATCCGCAGCCTGGAACGGGAGGTCGTCGCGGACGGCGTCCCGGTCGTCGACCACTCGATCGTGATCAGCGAGCCGGACGCCAAGCAGCAGCGGACGATGCTGCTGAGCATCCTTCCCCGGTACGGGGAGGACTCCCGGATGGACGGGGTGATCGGCGTCGGCGCGGACGTCACCCGGGTGAGCGAGCTCGAGCGGCAACTCGCGCAGGGGACGCGGCTGGAGGCCGTCGGTCAGCTGGCGGCCGGGCTGGCACACGAGATCAACACGCCGGTGCAGTACATCTCGGACAACGTCCTGTTTCTCGCCGACTCGGTGGGCGACATGCTCAGCCTGGTGCAGTCGATCGCCGCGGCGATCGGAGCCGGCGGCGCGACCCCGGCGTCGTCGGATCCCGAGGAGCGGTGCCGGGCCGCGCGGGCGCTGATCGACGGCGTCGATCTGGAGTTCTTGAAGGACGAGATCCCGAGCGCGCTGGAGCAGACGCTGGAGGGCGTCGGCCGGGTCGGGGAGATCGTCCGCGCGATGAAGGAGTTCTCGCATCCGGGGCAGGGGCGGTCGGACACCGACCTGAACCGGGCGGTCGAAACCACCGCTCAGGTCAGCCGCAGCGAGTGGAAGTACGTGGCGGAACTCCACCTCGACCTAGACCCCGCGGTCGGCCTGGTGCCCTGCTACGAGGGAGAGTTGAAGCAGGTCGTCCTCAACCTGATCGTCAACGCCGCCCACGCGGTGGCCGACCATCGGCCGAACGCGCTGGGCCGGATCGACGTGGCGACACGACGGGGTGAGAACGAGGTCCTGATCTCGGTGAGCGACAACGGCACCGGCATGGACGAGGCCACACGCGAACGCATCTTCGACCCGTTCTTCACGACCAAGGAAGTGGGCAAGGGCACTGGTCAGGGTCTGTCGATGGCGCACAACAGCATCGTCGGCAAGCACGGCGGAGCCATCGACGTGGCCTCCGAACTCGGCCGGGGCACGACGTTCACGATCCGGCTCCCGATCGTCGACTCGACCGGCGAGGTGAAGGAAGGCGCCGAGGACGAGATCTGGTGACTCAGGAGAGCGCCGACGCCGTGCCCGCCAGCGCCCGCAACGCGTCGGCGTCCGGCGGCAACCCGTTGAATCGCAGCGCCTCGGCGACGTCCACGTCGACCAGCCAAGCGTCGTCGTGATCGGCGATCGTCCGGATCACCGCGCGTTGGACCTCGGTGAGCGGCTCGCCGGGCTGGTAGGCGGTCGGGAACACGAGGTCGAGCAGGTCGACGCGAGGGTCGCCGCTGCCGTAGAAGAGCCGGCCGTAGCCGCTGAGGTCCGGGGCGTCGACCAGGGCGCGGACCGCCTCGTCGTCGGGGAGCCACCGGTGCCGGATCCAGGTCAGCGCGGCACAGCAGCGCAGCAGCGGGTCGTCATCGGCCAGGAACGGCTCCACGGCCGCAGCGTCGCCCGGGTCGCGGGCGGCCAGCGCGAGCAGGATCTCCGCGCGGATCCAGCGCTCGGGCTCGACGGCCAGCCGGTCGTGGAGCGTGCGTACGGCGTGCGGCCCCGGCGCCGCGGCGAGCAGGACGACGCCCCAGCGCCGCACGTCGGGATCCGGGTCGGCGGCGAGCCGGGCCCAGGTCGGAACCGTCTCGGCGAGGGCGGCGTACACCTCGGCGTAGTCCGGATCGACGTTGGCCGCGGCCAGGTGGGCCGGCGCGTCGACGCCGTCCGCGGGGAGCGCGGCGAGGACGTCGCTCACCAGTCCGAGGCCACCGTTGCCGGTCGCGATCCGGGCCAGGAACGCCAGCAGCTCGACCCGGGCGTCCGCGGACACCACCCGGTCGACGAGCGCGGCCAGGAACCGGAGCGCCGGCCCGGTGGCCTCGACCACCTCGCCCTCCTGACCGAGCAGGACCCGGAGCTGGCCGAGCGCGAGATCGAAGGCCCACGCGTCGGGCCGGGCCAGGCCGCGGAGCAGGAACGGGATGTGGCGCCCGCCGGCGTCGAGCGTGGCCAGGTCGGACCAGTCGATCGCCTCGGCGCCGGCCAGCTCGTCCGGGATCGGCGCGGTCCGCCACGCGTGGAGCGCATGCGCGTACCGGCCGAGATACGGGTTGCGGGTCAGGGCGAACTCCGCGAACGACTCGCGGCCCAGGTGCGTGCCGTCGGCGCCGTACAGGTCCCACGCCCCGATCGGCCGGCCGAACTCGCCCGGCTCCAGGTCGCCTTCGACGATGATCGCGCCGGCGGCGTCAAAACCGCGCCAGCGCTCGAACGGGCCCGCCGACGGCACGACCTCGGCGACCCGCGCCCCGGTCTCGTCGTACCAGTACTCGAACGCGAACGCGTCGGCGCGCTCCGCCCGCTCTCGGGTGAGCGTCTCGTCCTCGGCGAACCATTGCCGGACGACGGTGCCGTCCTCCTGCCACAGCACGGCGGTTTCGACGCGGCCCTCGGCGTCGTACTGACGACGTGAGGCCAGTGCGCCGTCCGGTCGCCACCGCTGTTCTTCGCGCAGGTGAGGGCCCACGTACTGGCGGTGGACCAGCATGTCGCCGCCGACGAAGTCGGCCTCGGAGTAGCGGCTGCCGTCCTCCCAGAGGCGCCAGGTCCCGACCGCTGCACCGGTCCGGCCGTCGAGGTCGCCGACGACGAACGCGTCCAGACCGGCCACCCAGACGGCGTCCGCGGGGACGTCGGGCGAGCGTTCCGCCGGTGGAAACCGGATCGCCGAGAGGTCGTCGGTGTTCGCTCGCAGCAGCCGCAGCGCCAGCTCCGGCAGTTCCTCGTAGGCGGCGTGCCACGCCGAGCCCGGTGAGCGGCCCAGGCCGGCCGCCAGGTAGAGCTCGACCGACGCGAGGTCACCGTCGCGGGCGGCTTCGATCAGCGGGCTGCCCGGGCTTGCCCACTCCTCGAGACCATCGGGCCGCTCCACGCACCAGCCTCCACGCCATCCGCGCCACCGTGATCGGCCGATCCTAGTTGGACACCCCTGCGCGACCGGATCCGGATAGCGGCCTATCGGACGCGCATACCGGCGAGGACGAGCGCGATCATGCGGCGGGCGTCGTACCGCGGGTTGTCGGCACCGATGCAGAGGTTGCCGATGCCCTGCATCAGGACGAGGGCGTCCAGGTCGGCGACGATCTCGCCGGCCGCCGCGGCGGCGTCCAGCAGTTCGGCGCAGACCGGCACGAGGCGTTCGAGGAAGTAGGAGTGCAGCGCCTGGAACGCGGCGTCGTCGGAGTGCAGCGCCGCGGCCAGGCCGTGCTTGGTGACCAGGAAGTCGACGAACAGGTCGATCCAGCTCGCGAGCGCGTCGTGCGGCGAGGGACGCTCGGCGAGCAGCGTCGGACCGGCCTCGGCGCACGCCTCGACCTGGTGTCGGTAGACCGCGACGATCAGGTCCGCGCGCGTCGGGAAGTGCCGGTAGATCGTGCCGACGCCGACCCCGGCTCTGGCCGCGATGTCCCGCACCGGAGCGTCGACGCCCGCCGCGACGAACACCTCGGCGGCCGCCTCCAGCAGTGCCGCTTCGTTGCGCCGGGCGTCGGCTCGCTTTCGTGGCGTCACCCTTGAGCCTCCCGGTTGGCAGGTTGGCAAACGGAACATGGTTCCGTATGTTGGTAGCGGAACGATGTTCCGTATTGACAGCATGCCAGCTCGATCAACTCGAAGGAAACACCCATGCGCGCACTACCGGTTATCTCGGTGCACCCCGTCACGCTCCCCGCACCGGACCGCGGCACCGACCTGCAGGTTCGGGTCTCCGTGCCGATCACCGGCCACGACCTGCCCGTCCTCGTGTTCTCGCACGGGTTCGGTCAGTCCGCGACCGGCTATGAACCGCTGGCCGCGTTCTGGGCGTCGCACGGCTTTGTCGTCGTCCAGCCGACCCACCTCGACTCGCGGACGCTGAACCTGCCGCCCGACGACCCCCGCACGCCGTCGATCTGGCGGATCCGGGTCGACGACCTGACCCGCAGCATCGACGGGCTCGACGTGCTGGAGGCGGCCGTCCCCGGCCTCGCCGGACGCGTCGACCGGTCCCGGATCGCGGTGGCCGGGCACTCCTGGGGCGCCCAGACCGCGAGCACGCTGCTGGGCGCGCGGGTCGTCGGCATCGACGAGGACCTGTCCGACCCGCGGGTCACGGCGGGCGTCTTACTGGCGGTGACCGGCACCGGGGGAGCGGACCTGTCCCCGTTCGCGGCCGAGCACTTCCCGTTCATGAGCCCGAGCTTTAGTGCGATGACCACGCCGACGCTCGTCGTCGCGGGCGACCGGGACGACTCGCCGCTGTCCGTCCGGGGCCCGGACTGGTTCACCGACGCGTACCACTTGAGCCCGGGGGACAAGAGCCTGCTGACGCTGTTCGGGGCGGAGCACTCGCTCGGCGGCGTCGCCGGCTACGAGTCCGCGGAGACGACCGACGAGAACCCGGAGCGGGTCGCGCTCGTCCAGCGGCTCACCTGGGCCTACCTGCGGGATGCGCTCGGGTTGAAGGACTCCGACTGGCCGGTGCCGGTGGAGACCACGCTCGGCCGTCTGGAGCAGAAATTCCCGAGGGAGTAGTCCCACGCTCGGGGATCATGAGGGCCATGACCGACCTGACCGACGTGTTCTGGCGTGCCCACGAGGGATTGCCCCGCGAAGCGCCGGGCTCCGAGGCGACGACTCGGCTGCTCCTCCGGCTCGCGGGCGATCTTCCGGACGACCCCCGGGTGCTCGACGTCGGATGTGGCACCGGGCCCGCGTCGATCCTGTTGGCGCAGCTGACCGGCGGCCACGTCACCGCCGTGGACCTGCATGAGCCGTTCCTCGCCGTCCTGCGGGAGCGGGCGCGGGCGGCCGGGGTCGCCGACCGGGTCGAGACGGTGGCCGCGTCGATGGACGACCTCACCGTTGCGGACGGCTCGGTCGACCTGCTCTGGGCGGAGGGCTCGGCGTACATCATCGGTTTCGACAAGGCGCTCGAGACATGGCGCCCGCTGCTCTCGCCACGCGGGGTCGTCGTCCTCACCGAGGCCGAGTGGCTGACGCCGGATCCGGCGGCGGGCGCGCGGGCGTTCTGGGATCCCGGGTACCCCGCGATGCGGACGACGGCGGGCAACGTCGCCGCCGTGCAGCAGGCCGGGTGGAACGTGCTGGCGACGTATGTGTTGCCGGACTCCGACTGGGACGCCTACTACGAGCCGCTGGCGCGGCGGATCGAGCAGCTCCGCGGCGAGGGGGTGCCGGAGGATCTGCTCGCCCAGGTTGGTTCGGAGATCGCGGTCCGGGCCGCTCACGGTGGGGACTATTCGTACACTGCGTACGTACTGAAGCCGCGGATACACTGAAAAACGCATAACTGGACATTTCGGGTGGTACTCCGCGAAGCATGGAGACCCTGCTGTTTCTCGCGCTGGTGGCCTTGATCGCGGTAGTGGTCGTCCGGCTCCGGATCGCCGCCCGCGGCCAGCGCCTCACGGATCCGGAGAGGAACGGACACGGGGCGACGTCCGGTTTCCGGCTACCGCTGCGGCCGTCGGCCCAGGTCTTTCGCGCGGTCCGGGCCTCGCGTCCCACGCGTGTGCAGTACCGGCACATCCTCGATCGGGTCAACGGACCCACCCGTCTGAACTGACTCGGCCGGCCCTCGGGCCGCGCCCGGCCGACCGGGCTTGGCCGCGCCGGGCTGATCGTCCGGCCGCGCCCGGCCCACCGGGCTTGGCCGCGCGGCCGACCGGGCTTGGCCGCGCCCGGCTGATTTTCCGGCCGCGCCGGGGTGGGGGGCGGTCAGGACGGGACGGCGGGTTCCAGGGCTGCGCCGAACCAGTGGGTGAGCGCCTCGCGCAGCGACGGCACAGCGGTGTCGGCCGGTTCGTCGACGGCCGCGGCCCAGGCGATATGGGCGTCCGGGCGGATTAGCAGAGCGTCGGCCGGACGGTCCTCGGTGGGGACGACGCGGACGTCGACGTGCGGTGGCACGCCGCGCGCCGCGTCCAGGAGATCGGGGCGCTCAGCCAGGACGAGGAGCACGGGCCGGGCGGCGTGCAGCAGGTCGTCGACGCCCAGATCGGGGGCGAACGTGCCGGTCAGCGCGTGGTGGCCGGAGCCCGGCACCGGATAGCGCACGTCGGAGCCCGCGATCATCTCGCCGATCCGCCGCGCGGCCGGCTCGTCGGTGAGCAACTCCTGGACAACCTCCCGTAGCGCGTCGGCGGCCGGATCCTGACCGCGCCGCAGCGCGACCTGGGCACGGGTCTGCAGCAACGCGCGGCTGGCGGCGAGCGTGCGCTCGCTCTGGTAGGTGTCCAGCAGGCCGTCCGGCGCGTGGCCGTCGACGTCGGCGGCGAGCTTCCAGGCCAGGTTGACCGCGTCGAGCATGCCGAGGTTGAGCGCAGCGCCGGTGGCGGGCAGCAGGTGGGCCGCGTCGCCGGCCAGCAGGACCCGCCCGTCCCGGTACCGCTCGGCCAGCCGGGCCTGGAACTGCCAGCGCGAGAGCCGACGCGGTTCGCCGAGCGGCAGGTCCCCACCGAGCACGCGGCGGATGCTGTCCCGCAGCTCGTCCAGCGTCATCGGCTCGTTGTCGTCGTACTCACCAGCCTCGTCCTCGGCGGTGTAGATCGACAGCACGTCGAGGTCCGGCCCGAGCGCGAACATGCCCCGGCCGGTGCGGGTGAACCCGGTGCGGACCCGGCCCACCCCGGGAACGTCCAGGTCGCCGTTGTCGAACCGGGTCAGCGAATCAGGCACGGTGACCTGCGCCAGCCGGTGCACCTCCGGGTATGTGGTGCCGGGCCAGCCGATCCCGGCGAGCTCACGGACCCGGCTCCGCGAACCGTCACAGCCCACCAGGTAGCGGGCGGTCACCCGGTACGGCCCGTCCGGGCCGCGCACCTCCGCGGTCACCGTCGTCGCGTCCTGCTCCAACCCCACCATCGGGTGGCCGCGGCGGACCTCGGCGCCGAGTTCGGCCGCCCGCTCGTCGAGGATCTGCTCGAGAAGCCGTTGCGGCAGCACCATCGCGTGCAACGGGGAATCGGCCGACTTGGTCAGGTCGACGTCGAGGCCGCCGAACGGGAAACGCGGAGCCGGGTCGGGGTTCGGGCTGGCGGCGCGGAACCGCTCCAGCAGACCGCGGTAGCGCAGCAGCTCGAGGATCTGCCCGCCGAGCCCGCCGGCCTTCGGAACCTCCCGCGGCTGCTCGTGCTTCTCCAGGACCAGCGTGCGCACGCCGGCCAGCCGCAGCTCACCGGCGAGCATCAGGCCGATCGGGCCGGCGCCCACGACAATCACGTCCGTCTGCACTGAACTCTTTCCGCCCGGCGACCGCCGAGGTCGCGTGATCTCGGAGGAAGGGTGAGGTCTTCCTGTTCTCCTGCCCGGTTTATAGCAGGCTGCGCAGCCGCTCCGCGGTCTGCGGATCCGCCGGGAAGAACGACTCGAGCACCAACTCGTCGACGGTGACGTCGGCTGCGGTCTCCACGGTCGCCGCGATCGAGAAGAACGACAACTCTCCGACGTCGTGCCGCAACCGCATCGGCAGGACGACGCTCGTCGGGTCGACGTGGTGGTCGAGTCCGCCCGGGTAGCCGGCGAGTTCGTCGTACAGTGCCGCGAGCCGAGCGTCGCCGAACTGGTCGACCCGGCGGCGCAGTTGCCCGAGCAGGTGTGCCCGCCACTGCGCGAGGTTGAGGATCCGCGGCGCGAGCCCCTCCGGATGCAGCGACAGCCGCAGCACGTTGATCGGCGGCTCCAGCAGGTGGGGCGCGCAGCCGACGGTGAGCACCGGCACGGCCGCGTTCGCCTCGAGCATCTCCCACCAGCGGTTGACCAGCACCGCCGGGTGCGGCTCGTGGCCGGCCAGCACCAGCCGCAGCGCGGCGCGGACGCTCTCCAGCTCCGGCGCGTCGAGGCCGTACTCCGGGAACCGCGGGGCGTATCCGCCGGCCAGCAGCAGCTGGTTGCGCTCGCGGAGCGGCACGTCGAGGAAGTCGCTGAGCTTCATGAGCATCTCCGGGGTCGGGCGTGACCGTCCGGTCTCCACGAAGCTCAGGTGCCGGGTCGAGATCCCGGACCGCGACGAGAGGTCGAGTTGGCTGAGCCGGCGCCGCTCGCGCCATTCGCGAACGAGCTGGCCCACCGGGCGGGTCGGCGTTGCGCTGATCGTCACCAGGAGACGGTAACCAGCCCGGACGACGTCCGCGATTACCCCCGAGGTAACGCTTGTCCGTTACCTCCGAGGGAATCGACTCCCGTCCTGCGGGCCGGTGACGATCTGCGGCGTCACCGAACTGTGGGAAGGGATGACCGCCATGTCCGACCTGATCGAGCGTTACCTCGCGACCTGGAACGCGTCCGACTCGGCTACCCGGCGTGCGCTGCTCGCCGAGCACTGGGCGGAGGACGCCCGTTACGTCGACCCGCTCGTGGACGTCGCCGGGCGGGACGCGCTGGACGCGACGATCGCCGCGGTCCGCGAGCAGTTCCCCGGCTTCGTGTTCACGCCGGTGAGCGCGGCCGACGGTCACCACGACGTCACCCGGTTCCAGTGGGGACTCGGCCCGGATGGCGCCGAGCCGATCGTCATCGGCTTCGACGTCGTCACGACCGGGGCGGACGGTCGCATCACGACCGTCGTGGGCTTCCTGGACCGCGTTCCCGGCGCGGCGTCCGACGCGGCAGCCGGCGGGGCGGCCGGCCGGGTGCCCGCCGCGGCGTCGGGCGCGTGAGCGCGCCGCTTCTGGACCGGCCGGATGTCCGGCCGGTCCGCGCGCCCGGGTGGGGGACGCTGGCCGTCGTCCTGGCCGGCACGTTCGTGACGTTCCTCGACTTCTTCATCGTCAACGTCGCCCTGCCCTCGATCCGCGCGGACCTGGGCGCGGGCCCGTCGGCGATCTCGCTGGTCGTCGCCGGGTACGGGCTGACGTTCGCGGCCGGGATGATCACCGGCGGCAGGCTCGGGGACCTGTACGGGCGGCGCCGGATGTTCGCGATCGGGCTGGCGCTGTTCGCGCTGGCGTCCGCGGCGTGCGGGCTGGCGCCGACCACTGAGACGCTGGTCATCGCCCGCGCGCTGCAGGGCGCCGCGGGTGCGATGCTGACCCCGCAGGTGCTCGCGATCCTCGGCACGGTCTACGAAGGACCGCGACGCTCGACCGCGTTCGCGGCCTACGGGTTCGCGATGGGCATCGCCGGGGTCCTCGGGCAGCTGATCGGTGGTGCGCTGATCGAGGCGGACGTCGCCGGGCTGGGCTGGCGGATGATCTTCCTGATCAACGTCCCGGTCGGAGTGGTGACGCTGCTGCTCGTGCCGCGGTTGGTGCCGGAGTCGTACGGCGGCACCCGGGCCCGGCTCGATCTGGTCGGGGCCGCGCTCGGCGCGTCGGCGGTCGCAGCGCTCGTGCTGCCGCTCGCCGAGGGCCGGGAGCGCGGCTGGCCGCTCTGGACGTGGCTCAGCCTGGTGGCGTCACCCCTGCTGGTCGCGGCTTTCATCGCGCACCAGCGGCGCCGGGCCGCGGCGGGGCGGCCGGTCCTCGTCGAGCTGAGCCTGTTCCGGGTCCCGACGTTCGCGCTCGGCTCGCTCACCGCGCTGACGTTCGCGCTGGTCCCGGCGGCGTTCTTCTTCGTACTCGCGCTGTACCTGCAGCAGGGGCGCGGGTACTCGGCGGTGTTCTCCGGGGTGGTGTTCAGCGTGCTGGGCGTCGGTTACTTCGGGGCGCTGGTCCGGGCCGGTGCGCTGGCCCGGCGGCTCGGTGCGCAGGTCCTCGCGCTCGGCGCGGCGACCGTCGGCGTCGGGTGTCTCGCGCTGCTCGCGGCCGACGGTGCGTCCTCCTGGTGGGCGCTCGCGCCCGGGCTCGCGCTCGTCGGCGCCGGTGCCGGGCTGGTGCTGGTGCCGCTCTCGTCGACGGTGCTGGCCGGCGTCGACCCGCGCCACGCCGGGGCTGCGGCGGGCGTGCTGTCGACCGCGCAGCAGGCGGGTGGGGCGTTGGGGGTCGCGGTGATCGGCGCGGTGTTCTTCGGGAACGGGCCGACCGTGCACGCGTTCGGGGTGAGCGTGGGGGTGCTGGCCGGCGTCACGTGCCTCACCGTCGTACTGACCCAGTTCCTCCAGCGAGCCGCCCGCCCTTGACCGGGTGCGGGGCCCGGTCCCGTCGCGTGGCGCGGTCCCGTCGCGGCCTGGTCCCCGCCGCGCCGCCCGTCCGCTCCACCGCCCCGCCGCCGCGTCAAGCGCCGACCCGCGCGCCGCCGTGCCGCGCCAACCGCCGCCGCGCCAACCGCCGCCGCGCCAACCGTTGCCCGCCCGCTGGGCCGTGCCAACCGCCGCCGTGCCGCGGCCCGGTCTCAGCAGAATCTCGCCCGCTGCCGCGCCGCATGGAGCGAAAACCGCGCCTCTCGGCGGACCCTCGGCTATCAGTGGCCGACACCTGGGACGCCGATCTCGCCAGATGGATGTCCCGCGGCCCGGGTGATCACCCGGGCCGCGGGACATCCACGCGTCGATGGTGATCGGACAATCCGTGTGTCATGGCTGTAACCCACCAAACCGCCCGCGTGAAGTAGCGGAAATTGGCCGCGACTAAGCGGGAATCAGACTCTGGAGCGCCACGCGTCCCGCGATGTGAACACCGTCCCGTCACCTGAGATACCGGGGGAACGATGCGACGACGGGCTCGCTCTCACGAGCCCCTCGCCACATCGCTCGACCGAGCCGGGCGGTGCAACTGCGGGACGGGTCAGGGTGCGCCGAGGAGGACAGTTCGGATCGTGTCGCGGTGCTCCGGAGGCACCCCGGTGAGATCGAGGCCGGCTGCCGGGCGGCGACCCCAGAGCAGGAGCAAACGGTCGGACGCCGTCGCCACCACGACCGGCTCCGCCGCGCTGCCCGGCTCCGCCGCGCTGCCCGGCCCCATTACGTCCGAAATGGCGTTTGCAGTGACCGCACGCACGGAAGGCGCCGGGCCGCACTCGATCCGCACGTCGGGTGTACCGGGCGTAACCAGCCGGAACGCGAACCACTCCGGACGGGTCGCACGGCTGGCGACGGACTCGGCCAGCGACGGCATGTCGGTCAGGACCCGGACCGCGTGGGCGGTCAGCTCCGGCTGGGCGAGTAGCCGGCGCCCGGTTTCATCGTCGCCGACCAGGTCGAACCGGTGCACGGCGAGTTCCGACCTGCTGTGCATGCGGAACGACGCCGCGGACAGCTCCGCGCCGGTGAAAGCCAGGGTCCCACCGGTCGCGGCCAGAGCGTCGACGGTCCGGGTCAGCCTGGCACCGTGCGAGGCGAGTGCGGCGAGCAGCTCCGGGTACGGAACATCCTGGTACGACGCCTCGCGCGCGGCGAACGAGCGGGTCGGGCGGGGCGGCTCGTCGCGGAGCGCGGCCTCAATGAGGTCAGCTTCCTCCTGCGCACCGGCGGTCAGGTGCGCGACGAGGTCACGGACCCGCCAGCCCGCGCAGGCGGTCGGATCGTCGGGGCCGCGGGTGGCCAGCGCGGTCAGGAAAGCCTGGGTTTCGTCCACGCCGAAAGCCTGCCGAGCGACGCCCGCCCGCGCTGGCGGGGAACGGCCGCCGTGTTTCAGCGCCGGGGATGATCCCGTTCGAGGCCCTGGACCAAGTACTTCACGTGCAGGTCGAACAGGTGATCAGCCTGCTCCCTGGTCACCGTCGACGGATCCGGCCGCCCCCGCCCGAGCCGCTGCGGCGACGGTGGCGACCCAGCAGGCCGCTCCAGCACCGCGTACCCGATCGTCGCCCACGACAGGAGCTGCACCGCCTCGACGGCCTCCTTGCCGCTGAACCCGCCGTCCTCCCGCAGGATCGCGACGAGCCGCGTCGCCGCGGGCACGAACGGAGACCGGCGCATCGTCACCAGGCGCCGGATGTCCGGAACCTGGGTCAACCGGTCCCGGAGCATCGAGGCCCAGCGGATCGTGTACTCCTGCCAGCTCTCGCCGGGCGCGTGTGGCGGAGCGACGTCCACCAGCAGAGCGTCGGCCACGGCGTCGAGCAGCGCCTCCTTGTTGCCGACCCGGCTGTAGAGCGGCACCGGGGAGACGCCCAGCCGAGCGGCGACCGTCCGCATGCTCACGGCGTCGAGACCCTGCTCGTGCAGGATCTCGACCGCCGCCCGAACGATCTCGTCCGCACTGAGATCGAACCCCGCCCCACCCGCCATGAACGCCGAACCTACCTGGTCAGTTGACCGCGTCGAGCGAGCTGCCGACCAGCCACATGCTGAAGTACTGCGCGGACGCTCCGTAAGCCTGCGCCAGCGCGACCTTCGCACCATCGACCTGGTGTTCGCCGGCCTGACCCCGAACCTGCAGCGCGGCCTCGGCGAACCGCAGCAGCCCCGACGCGCCGATCGGATTGCTGGACAGCACCCCACCGGACATGTTCACCGGGAACGCGCCGTCGAGGTCGGTCTCGCCGCGCTCGATCATCTTCCAGCCTTCACCCCGCTCGGCGAGGTGGTGCGCCTCCAGCCACATCGGCTCGTACCAGCTGAACGGCACGTACAGCTCCGCGCAGTCGATCTGCTCGCGGGGCCGGGTGATGCCCGCGGTCCGGTAGATCTCACCCGCGCAGTCGGACGCGCCCTGCGACCAGACCGGGTCCCGTCCAGGGAACGACGCCGGCTCCGACCGCACCGCCGACGCCAGCACCCAGGCCGGGGGACGCCCGGCCGCCGCTGCGGCGTTGCCCCCGTCGAGATCGGTGAACACGACCGCGCACGCACCGTCGGACGAGGGGCACGACTCGAGGTAGCGGACCGGCTCCCACATCATCGGGGAGTCCTTGACCTTCTCCACGCTGATGTCCGCCAGCTTGAGGTGGGCGTACGGATTTTTCAGCGCGTTCTGACGGTCCTTCACCGCGACCATCGGACCGATGTCCCCGGGCGCACCGGTCTGCTGGATGTACGACCGCATGTACGGCGCGAACGCCCCACCGGCGCCCAGCGACGCACCGCGGCCGGAGCCGAGCGCGAACTGCGCGTTGCCCTCGGACTGCTTCTGATAGGCGACCGCCAGCACGTTCCGGTGGACGCCGGCCTCGACCAGGTGCGACGCCACGATGCCGGTGGTGCCGCCGACCGAGCCCGCGGTGTGCACGCGGAACATCGGCTTGCCGGCGGCGCCGAGCGCATCGGTCAGGTAGAGCTCGGGCTTCATGACGCCCTCGAACAGGTCGGGCGCCTTGCCGAGCACGACCGCGTCGATGTCGGCCCAGGTCAGCTGGGCGTCCTCCAGCGCGCGGGTGGCCGCCTCGCGGACCAGGCCGCCGAGCGAGACGTCCCAGCGCCGGGTCTTGTGGTGGGTCTGGCCGATTCCGACGATCGCGCAGGGCTGGCCGCTCACTGTGCTCCCTCCAACACGCAGACGAGGTTCTGCTGCAGGCACGGACCGGACGTCGAGTGCGCCAGCGTGCGGCGCTGCCCGTGGTCCCGGATCTGCCGCGCCGCCTCGATGACCCGGACGAGCCCGGTGGCCATCACCGGGTTGGCCGCGAGCGGGCCGCCGGACGGGTTGATCCGGACGTCCGGCCCGAGGCCTAGCGCGGCGGCCAGCAGCGGTTCCTCGTGCGTGAACGCGGTCTGGATCTCGGCGACCTCGATCGGCCCCTCGTCGGCACCAGCGGCCTTCGCCGCGCGGGTGGTCGACGCCGACGTGCGCAGATCCCGGAGGCCCGGCTGGTGCGGCTCCGCGGAGTGCGCGAAGCCGGTGATCCAGACCGGGTTGTCGGTCAGCTCGCGAGCCTTGTCGCCGCGGGCGATGACCACGGCGGCGGCTCCGTCGGTGATCGGCGACAGGTCGTGCCGCCGCAGCGGTGCCCGGACGTAGTCCTCTTTGAGCAGCGCGTCGACGTCGTACTCGCCGGAGACCTGCGCATACGGGTTGCCGCGCGCATCGGCCCTGGCCCGCGCCGCGACACCGGCCATCTGCCGCTCGGTGACCAGCCCGGCGTCGAGCAGGACCCGCGCCTGGAGCGCGGCCATCGTGGCCGCGTCCGCGCCGATCGGCGCCAGGTAGTACGGATCCATCTCCATCGGGTAGATCGTCGCCGGGTCCGCGGTCGACGACCGGCCGGACCCCATCGCGATCGCGACGTCGATGTCGCCGAGCTGGAGGCGCACCCAGGCCTCGTAGAGCGCCCAGGCGCCGTCCATCTCGACGTGCGAGTCGCGCTTGGGCGGCCACGCGCCCACCGCGTCGATGTTCTGCACGAACGAGAACGCCTGCCCGGCGACGTAATCGCAGGAACCGGCGCAGGAGAAGTCGACGTCGGCGCGGGTGATCCCGGCGTCCTCGGTCGCTCCGGCGACGACGTCGAAGAGCAGGTGGGCCTCGGTCTTGCCGGTGCGGCGGACCATCGGTGTGAGGCTCCAGCCGACAATGGCTACAGGTTCCATCAGAAGATCCGATTCACGATCGTCGGGTCGTCGAGGTCGGGTTCGCCGGTCGGGCGCCAGCCGGCGAGTTCCTGCTTGCCGTCCGCGTCCGTGGACCAGACGGCCTGCACCCGCACGCCGGGGTGCACACCGGCGTTCGGCAGATCGACGACCGGCTGGTAAGCGATCACGCTGTCGACGCCGTCGAGCAGCACGTGGACGCGGGCGAACGGCTCGGTCTCGGTCTGGCCGGGGTACTGGACCGGCGTGATGATCGTGTAGTTGGTGATCGTGCCGGTCTCCGGCAGGTCGATGGCGTCCGCGACGCCGAGCGGCAGCGCGCACACCGGGCAGGCGTTCTGTAGCCCGGTGTAGGCACCGGAGTACACCCGGCCGCACTTCGGGCACTTCAGCCCGGTCAGCCGCCCCTCCGCAGCCGCGCGCAGGACGAGCTGCTGCGTCTCCGGCACCGGCGTCGTGTAGGTGATCGACGCGTCGTAGTTCATCATCGTCACCGGCTCCGTGGCCGGCCCCGCGTCATCGGCGGGCACCACCGGCTCCTCACCGGGCACGAACGCCTCGATGTCGGTGATGTGCCCGACCCGGTTCGCCCGCCACCGCGGCGCCACCCGCAGGCCGGTCTCCATCACGCCGATGTCCCCGGCGTCGACGGCGTGCAGGAACCCGGTCGACGCGCCGTCCAGCTCGATCAGCGCGAACGCGAACGGCCGGTCCAGCGGATGCTGCGGCGACGGCTGCGCCACCCAGGTCCAGGACCGCACCGTTCCTGCGGGACCGACCTCGACGAACTCCGGTACGAGCTGCTCTGCGGTGTCGGGATCCCACTCGAGCGGCGGGACGATCACACGCTCACCTGCGCGGATCCCGAGGATGCGCTGCTCGGTCAGCGCGGTCATGAATTGACCGATGACCGGCCCTAACGATCGCTTGTACGGGAACCGCACGGTCGACTCGACGAACGTTGTCAAATCGGGCCCTCCTTGAGACGGCGGGGCGCTTTCGAGGCTAGATTACGCTGTAATTCTCGTGTTATTACAGTGTTCTCGTCAACGGGGAGGCCGGATGTCCACAGCGGAAGGACGCGTACGGACCGAGGACCACGGTCGTGTCCGCGTGCTGGAGTTCCACCGGCCGACCAGGGCGAACGCGTTCGACGTCGCGCTCTACCGCGCCGCCACCGAGGCCCTTCTCGCGGCCGACGGGGACCCGGAAGTTGCCGCCCTGGTCCTGACCGGCGCCGGCCGGAGCTTCACCGCGGGCACCGACCTCGCCGAGATGGCCGACACCGCCGAAGGCAGCAGCGGCCCACCGTTCGACACGTTCCTGGACGCCGTCGTCGCGTTCGGCAAGCCGCTGCTCGCGGCGGTCAACGGCGCGGGCGTCGGGCTCGGACTGACCCTGCTCGCTCACTGCGACCTCGTGCTGGTCTCCGAGAACGCGCGGCTCCGGGCGCCGTTCACCGCGATGGGCGTCGTCCCGGAGGCGGCCAGCAGCTACCTGCTCCCGCAACGCATGGGCTTCCAGCGCGCCACCGAAGCGTTGCTGACCTCGGAGTGGATCTCCGCTTCGTCCGCGGTGGAGTCGGGGTTGGCACTGCGCGTCTGCGCCCCCGACGACCTGCTCCCGGAGACGATCGCGCTCGCGCAGAAGATCGCCGCCCACCCCGACGCGTCCGTGCGTGCGACAAAGGCGCTGATCACCGCGTCGCGTCGGGACGCGGTCGCGGACGCCCGCCGGCGCGAAGGAGCTGCCTTCGCCGAGATCCTGCAGTCGCCCGCGATGGGTGCCGCGATCCGCGGTCACCTCGCCAGCCAGAAAGGCTCCTCATGACAGACCCGCTGGTCCTCGTCGACGCCGACGGTCCCGTACTGACCGTCACGATCAACCGGCCGGAGAAGCGCAACGCGACCAACGCCGAGGTGCTGTGCCGGCTGCTCGACGCGTGGAAACTGCTCGACGCCGACGACTCCCTGCGGGTGGCGATCCTGACCGGGCGCGGCCCCACGTTCTGCGCGGGCATGGACCTCGCCGAGATCGGCCGCCTCCGCTCCGGCGTGCGCGACAACGAGTGGATCAGCCGCCTCCAGGACGAACCGGGCATCTCGCTGGCCGCCTACCTCAAGACGTACCGCCCGACAAAGCCGATCATTCTCGCCGCGGAGGGCGTCGCCCGCGCCGGTGGCACCGAGATCCTGCAGGGCACCGACATCCGGGTCGCGGGCGAGAGCGCGGTGTTCGGCGTCACCGAGGTCCAGCGCGGACTGTTCCCGATGGCCGGATCCGCAGTCCGCCTCCGCCGCCAGATGGGCTACGCCGTCGCCGCCGAGATGCTCCTGACCGGCGAGGACATCCCCGCCCGCCGGGCGTACGAACTCGGGCTGATCAACCACGTCGTGCCCGACGGTCAGGCCCTGACCAAGGCCCGCGAGATCGCCGACCGGATCGCCGCCAACGGCCCGCTCGCGGTCAAAGCGCTGGTGGCCACGCTCCGCGAGACCGAGTGCCTGCCCGAACACGACGCGTTCACGATCGAGGAACGGTACGGCCGCGAGGTCATGACCTCGAAAGACGCGGTCGAGGGACCGCGGGCGTTCTTCGAGAAGCGCACCCCCAACTTCCTCGGCGTCTAAGGCTCATATCGACGCCTGCCGGGCGGGCGCCGGTCGGCTTCCGCGACCGGCGCGCGCACCCTCCGCCGTGTCGTCCCGCCGCCCCGTGCGTGGTTGCGCACCCACCCTCCGGCCGCTGGGGGTATGCAGGGCTGAGGCCGGGCCGCGGGCCGCGGGCCGCTCCCGCGAAAGCGGACCCCTCTGGGGGAGCCCCAGCTAGCCGAAGCGGGTCCACTCGCCTCGTCAGCCCGGTGGCGCCACCGTCCGGGGTCGCGTCGCCGGCGACGGGCCGGCCGTGATCCTGGCCAACAGCGCCGCGCGCACGTCATCGGCAAGGGCCGGTACGCCGAGACCCACCGCATCTTCGGCGTGACGCCGGACGACCAGTGGGAGCGGCTTCGCGAGAACTACGGGGCGTTCCGGGCGCTGTGGCGCGACACCGACGTGAGCTGGACCGGCCGGTTCCGGGACCCGCTCGACCGGGTCACCGCGCTGCCCCGGCCGGGGCGTCCGGACCTGCGCATCTGGCACGGCGCGAACACGTCGCGAGCGCTGGTCGGCGTCGGCTCCGGCGGGTTCTTCGCGGCCGCGACCAGCCAGGACGCGAAGGCGAGGTTCGCCGCTGCGTTCGAGCGGCGCCTGGCCTACAACCGGCGGTACGAGCACGGCGTCCTGGACCGGCTCGGCATCACCACGGTCGAGGACTACGTCACGAAGACCGCCGCACTCGTCGGCAGCCCCCAGCAGATCGTCGACGCGCTCTGCACGCAGTACGAGTACTTCGCCCACGACGTCGTGCACCTCCACGTCGACGCGGAGGCGCTTTCGCCGGCGGACTACCGCACCGCGCTGGAACTCTTCGCGTCCGAGATCGCCCTGGTCGTCCTCCGGGAGCTGCCGAACAAACCGATCCCGGACTGGCGCGCCCCCGCCACCGCGGCCGCCTAGGGGCGGATCTCGCCCGAGCCGCGGGGGATCAGCCGGGTGGGAATCGGGTGGATCGTCGGCTCCCACGATCCGCCGTCGAGCCGCCGGAAGATCAGCGACGCGGCGAGCCTCCCCATCGCGGACGGATCCTGGGCCACGACGGTCACCGGGGGGTCCAGCAGGTCGGCGAGCGGGAAGTCGTCGAACCCGACGAGTGCGATCGAGTGCTGACGGCCGCGGGCCCGCAGCGCGCGGATCGCGCCGATCGTCACGAGGTTCTGCGCGGTGAACAGCGCGGTCGGCGGCTCGGGCAGATCAAGTAGCGCGTGGACGGCCTGCTCGGCCGCGCTCTCGGTGTGTCTGTCCTCGACGATGTGCTCCGGGCGGGGGCGGATCGCTTCGTCCGCGAGGGCGTCCCGGTAGCCCTGGAGCCGGTCCCGCGCGGTGGCGATCGTGCGCAGGTCACCGACGTAACCGATCGTGCGGTGGCCGTGGGCGATCAGATGGCGCACGGCCTCCCTGGCGCCGGAACGGTTGTCGATCAGGACGGCGTCCACCTGCACCCCGGCCGGAGCGCGGTCGACGAAGACCACCGGCGTCCCGGCGAGGATTTCGGCGTTGAGGTAGCCCTGGTTGGTGCTCGCCGGGGCGACGATCAACCCGTCCACCTGGCGCCCGGCGAACGCGCTGATCAGCGCGCGTTCGCGCGCCGGGTCCTCGTCGACGCTGCCGGCCAGGATCGAGACGCCGTGTTCGCGGGCGACGTCCTCCATGGCCCGGTACAGCGCGGCGGAGAACGGGTTCGCGACGTCTTCCAGCACCACGCCGATCGTCGCGGTGCGGCCGTTGGCCCGCCGGAGGCTGCTCGCCGTGAAGTTCGGGCGGTAGCCGAGTTTGTCGATCGCGGCGGTGACCGCCGCGATCTTGGCCTCGGTGACGCCCGGCTCGCCGTTGACCACCCGGGAGACGGTCTTCGGGCTGACGTCGGCCAGCCGCGCCACGTCCCGTAGCGTCGCCCGGCCGCCGGGTGGAACTGGGCGAGGCTCCATGCCGGCCTCCCGACGTGTGCAGTGGTCGATCCAGGATCCCATCCCGGTGGAAGAGGCCCCGACCGGCAGAGCATTGCCTCCTTTCGACATCGTTGTCAACCGCTGTCGAGCTACTGGTAACGGATTTGAAACTGCTCCTTGACTCCACCGATTCAGACAGTCAAGACTCCCCGACAACGTTGTCAGACGTTGGCCTCGGCGACGCGGCTGTCGTATGCGAAGGAGCAGGCAATGAAGCAGCGCACCACCCGACGGGCTCTCGGTGTTGTCACCGCGGTGGCCCTCGCCCTGGCCGCGGCCGGCTGCGGAGGGGACAGCGGCGGCGACGGCGATACGGTGGCCGTCTCGCTGATCACGAAGAACTCGACGAACCCGTTCTTCGTCACGATGCAGGAGGGCGCGAAGAAGGCGGCGAAGGCCGACGGCGTCGAATTAACGCTGGCCGCGGGCAAGGAAGACGGCGACGAGCAGACCCAGGTGCAGGCGATCGAGGACGCGATCGCGCGCGGCGACAACGGCATCCTGATCACGCCCAACGGCCCCGGCGTCAACACCGCGATCAAGAAGGCGCGGGACGCCGGACTCTACGTCATCGCGCTGGACACCCCGCCGGACCCGGCGAACACGGTCGACATCACGTTCGCCACCGACAACTTCCGAGCCGGTGAGCTGATCGGGAAGTGGACCGGCACCCAGCTCGGCGGCAAGCCGGCCACGATCGCGATGCTCGACCTGTTCAACGACAAGATCGTCTCGGTCGACTACAACCGTGACCAGGGCTTCCTGACCGGTATGGGCATCCCGACCGGCGACGCGAAGAAGAACGGCGACGAGGCGAAGTCCGGTCGCTACTCCGGCGGCACGTACCAGATCGCCTGCAACGAGCCGACGCAGGGCGCCGAGGACGGTGGCCGCACCGCGATGGAGCGGTGCCTGGCCAAGAACCCCAAGATCAACGTCGTCTACACGATCAACGAGCCGGCGGCCGTCGGCGCACAGAAGGCCCTGCAGGCGGCCGGCGTCAAGGACGTGCTGGTCGTCTCGATCGACGGTGGTTGCGACGGCGTCCAGCAGGTCAAGGACGGCATCATCAGCGCGACCTCGCAGCAGTACCCGGTGAAGATGGCCGAGCTCGGCGTCAAGGCGATCAAGGAGATCGCGACCGGCGGCGACAAGCCCGCGGTCACCGACGGCAAGGACTTCTTCGACACCGGCGTCGCGCTGGTCACCGACAAGCCGGCGGACGGCGTCGAGAGCATCGACACCACCGAGGGCGCGGCGAACTGCTGGGGTAAGTCGTGAGTTCGACGCTCCAGGCGCCGGGCACGGCTGCCGAGCAGTTCGCCCGGCGCCGCCAGTCGCCGCTCCAACGCGTTCAGCACCTGCTGCACGCCCACCCGGCGATCAGCCCGTTTCTCGTCCTGATCATCGCGTTCGCAGTGTTCTCGGCGCTCAACCCGCGGTTCGCGCAGCCCGCCTCGCTCTCGCTGCTCCTCCAGCAGGTCGCGGTGATCGGCGCGCTGGCGGTGGGCCAGACGCTGATCATCCTCACCGCGGGCATCGACCTGTCGGTCGGTGCGGTCACGATCCTGGCGATGATGGTCGGCGCGAAGCTCGCCGAGGGCAGCGGGATCCCCGGCTTCCTCGCGGTGCTGGTCGCGATCGCGCTCGGCATCGTGGCCGGGCTGGTCAACGGCGCGCTGGTGACCCGGATCGCGCTCCCGCCGTTCATCGTCACGCTGGGGACGCTGAGCGTCTTCACGGCCATCGGGCTGCTCTACACCAGCGGGCAGAGCGTCCAGTCCGACGAGCTCCCGGCGCTGCTGAACTGGACCGGTGAGTCGTTCGGCGTCGGCCGGTGGCGGATCACCTGGGGCGTCGTCCTCGTCGTGCTGCTCTACCTCGGCGTCGGCTTCGCGCTGGCGAACACCGCCTGGGGGCGCCACGTCTACGCGGTCGGCGACGACAAGGAAGCCGCCCGCCTGGCCGGTATCCGGGTCGACCGGGTGTTGCTCAGCGTCTACATCGTCGCCGGGGCGATCTACGGCCTCACCGCCTGGATCCTGATCGGCCGCGCGGGCGCGGCCAGCCCGAACGCGATCACCGACGCCAACCTGGAGAGCATCACGGCCGTGGTCATCGGCGGCACCAGCCTCTTCGGCGGACGCGGCGCCCTGCTCGGGACGCTGCTCGGCGCGCTGATCGTCGGCGCGTTCCGCAGTGGACTGTCGCTGGCCGGCGTCGACGACCAGTACCGCGTGCTCGCGGTCGGCCTGCTGGTGATCGTCGCGGTCGGCGTGGACCAGTGGATCCGGAAGGTGAAGGCATGACCGCCGCCACCGACCAGCGCGAGGCCGTGCTCTCGGCGCGAGGGCTGGTGAAGACGTTCGGGCGGGTCGTCGGTCTCGACGGTGTCGACCTCGACCTGTACCCGGGCGAGGTGCTGGCGATCATCGGCGACAACGGCGCCGGGAAGTCCACGCTCATCAAGTGCCTGACCGGGGCGCTCGTCCCGGACGCCGGCGAGCTGCGCGTGGACGGGCAGCCGGTGCACTTCCGGCGCCCGCAGGACGCCCGCGCGGCCGGCATCGAGACCGTGTACCAGACGCTCGCGGTCGCCCCGGCGCTCGACATCGCCAGCAACCTGTTCCTGGGACGCGAGCGCCGCCGACCCGGCGTTCTCGGCAGCGTGTTCCGCATGCTCGACAAGAAGGGCATGCGCGAGTCCGCCGCGACGGCGCTCAGCGACCTCGGCATCGGCACGCTGCAGAACACCGCGCAGGCCGTCGAGACGCTCTCCGGCGGGCAGCGGCAGGCGGTCTCGGTGGCGCGGGCCGCGGCGTTCGGCAGCAAGGTGATCGTGCTGGACGAGCCGACCGCGGCGCTGGGGGTCAAGGAGTCCAACCAGGTGCTGCGGATGATCGAGGAGCTCCGCTCGCGCGGACTCCCGACGATCCTGATCAGCCACAACATGCCGCACGTGTTCGAGGTGGCCGATCGCATCCACATCCAGCGCCTGGGCCGCTGCGCGGGGGTGATCACGCCGTCCTCGCACACGATGCCCGAGGCCGTCGCGATCATGACCGGCGCGGCGACGCTCGACGAGACGACCGACTGACCGCGGGCCCGTCGTGGTGATCGCCCGCGCACGCAGGCGATCACCACGACGGCCCCCGGCGTCCCGGCCCTACGCCGGGGTCTGCGTCCGGGACGTGGAGCGGCCGTAGCGGGTCGCCAGCGGAGCCGCGCTGAGGCCGTGCGCGAGGACGCTCAGCAGCACGGTCGCCGCGATCACCGCCACCGCGCCGTCCGCGGCGGCGCCCAGCTCCTCCAGGGCGAGCAGCGCGAAGACCAGCGACGCCAGCCCGCGCGGGCCGAACCAGCCGACGAACAGCACGGTGGCCCGGTCCAGCCCGGCGCCGAGCAGGGCGAGCACGACCGGAACCATCCGGACGACCGTGAGGCTCAGCACGGCGTACAGCAGCCGCGACCAGTCCAGCCGGTCGACCATGATCGGGACCGCGATCGCCCCGAACGCCAGCCAGACCAGCAGCGACACCGCGCCGCTGACCTGTTCCACGAAACGCACCTCCGCCGGGCCGCGCGGACCGGCCGCGGCGCCGAACGCGGCCCCGCCGCAGAACGCCGCGACGAACCCATTGCCCCCGACGGCCAGCGCGACCGCGTACGCGAGCACCGCCAGCGCCAGCACCCCGATACCCGCGAAGTCCTCGGCGGCCCAGCCTCGCGCGCGGGCCCAGCGCAGCACCCGGCCGCCGAGGAACCCGACGGCTATCCCGACCGCGGCGCCCAGCGCGAGGTCCACCACCGCGCTTCCCGCGCCCTCCCCGTGTGACGCCGCGGCGCCGGCGATCGCGACCAGCACGATCGGCGTCACGATCCCGTCGTTCAACCCGCTCTCGACCGTGATCAGCCGCCGGATCCGGGACGGCACCGCGGGATTGGTGACGACCGGGACGCCCAGCGCCGCGTCGGTGGGGGCCAGCGCGGCACCGACCAGCAGCGCCAGCCAGAGGCCCAGCCCCGGCAGCAGCCACGCCGCCAGCCCCCAGCCGGCCAGCACCGTCAGCGGCAGACCGACGGCCAGCAGCCGCACCACCACCCCGAGATCCCCGCGCAGGTCGTGGACGCGGACCCGGGCGGCGTCGGCGAACAGCACCCAGACCAGCGTGAGTTCGACCAGGACCTTCAGCGTCTCGGGCGCCGCGTCGGAGTTGACGACGCCGAACACCGCGAGACCGGTGCCCGCCACCGTGAACACGATCGGCGCGGTCAGGTCCGCCCGTTCCAGGCGCGCCGAGACCGCGCCCCAACCGAACACGACCGCCGCCGCGACGAGGACTGCGATGCTCTCCGAGGTGGTCTCCGGCATCCCGTCTCCGCTTCGTCCGCGGCGGTTCGTCCGCGGCGACCGACTCTCGCGGCAACGGGCCGGAGCCGGATCACCCGCTGCGGGTGAGCCCGCCGACGCGCCCCGCGGACGACGCTGAGCGTCACGATGACGTACTCGATTCTCGGCCGCGACGCCGCCACCGGCGACCTGGGCGTCGCCGTGCAGTCCAAGTTCCCCGGCGTCGGGAGCCTGGTGCCGTACGGCGAGGCGGACATCGGCGTCGTCGCGACGCAGGGGTTCGCGAACCCCCGCCACGGATTCGTCGGGCTGCGGCTGCTGCGGTGCGGCGCGACGCCTTCCCAAGCGATCGACGTCCTTCTCAACGACGACCCCGCCCGGGCCACGCGCCAGTTCGCCCTCCTCGCTCCGGCCGGCGACCCCGCCGCGTACACCGGCGACGCGCTGCACGAGTGGGACGGGTGGGCCGGGAGCCGCACCGGCCGGGACTGCGTGGCGCTCGGGAACGGGCTCGCGGGCGGCGTCGTGCCGGAGGAGATGATCCGGACGTTCGAACAGACCGGCGGGTCGCTGGCCGAACGCCTGATGGCCGGGCTCGCCGCCGGGCAGCGGGCGGGCGGCGACGTCCGGGGGCAGCAGTCCGCCGCGCTCCTCGTCGTCCGGCGCGACGGCGGTTACGGAGCCTTGGACGACCGGCACGTGGTGATCTCCGTCTACGACCACCCGGAGCCGATCGCGGAGCTGGCCAGGTGCTACGCGCTGCACCGGCTCGCGTACTTCCCGAGCGACCCGGCGGATCTGATCCCGATCGACGCTGTCCTGGCGCGGGAGCTGAAGACGCTGATGGCGTCCCGCGGGTACTACGACGGCACCGTCGACGACGTCTGGGACCCGGCGGCGCAGCGACGGTTCCAGCTGTTCCTCGGCAGCGAGAACTACGACAACCGCATCCACGACGACGCGGTGATCGACCGGGAGGTGCTCGCCGACCTGCGCGTCCGGTACGGGCAGCACTGAGTTTTCATCCGCGAAGGATGACGACCGCGCGAGCGGTGCGTGGTTGGTTGGGCGGCGACGAGAGGACGTGGTGGCGATGTGCAGGTGGATGGCCTACACGGGTAGCCCGGTAATCGCGAACGACCTGTTGTTCCGCCCGGAGCACTCGATCATCGTCCAGAGCTTGCGCGCCAACCTCGGACACGTGACCAACGGGGACGGGTTCGGGATCGGCTGGTACGGCACCGGGGCGGACGAGACGCCCGCGTTGTACAAGAGCGCTCATCCGGCGTGGAACGACGAGAACCTCCGGGAGATCGCGTCGAACATCCGGACGCCACTGCTGTTCGCGCACGTCCGCGCGTCGACCGGAACACCGATCGAACGCAGCAACTGCCACCCGTTCCGGCACGGACGGTGGCTGTGGATGCACAACGGATCGCTCGCGAACTTCGAGGTCGTCAAACGTGACCTCCGGATGGCGGTCGACCCCGCGCTGTACCCGGAGATCATCGGGTCGACCGACACCGAGACGCTGTTCTACCTGGCCCTCACGTTCGGGCTGACCGAGGATCCGCCCACCGCGGTCGCCCGGGCGGTCGGCCTCGTCGAAGACGTCGGCCGGCGCCACGGTGTCGAGTATCCGGTCCACATGACCGTCGCCACGACCGACGGCGAGACGATGTGGGTCTTCCGCTACTCCAGCGAGAAAGCCACGAGCTCGCTGTACTACTCGAACGACGCCGAGCAGGTCCGCCGGCTCTACCCGGACCTGGAGGTTCTCGACCAGCTGGGGCCCGACACGCGGTTCGTCGTCTCCGAGCCGCTGCGGGACCTGCCCGGCGCGTGGACCGAGGTGCCGGAAGCCTCGTGGGCGCTGGTCCGCGGTGGCGAGAACCACATCCACCCGTTCCAGCCGTCGAGCCCCTAGTCGGTGCCCTTCTCCAGCCGTTTCGCCACCTCGTCGGCCACTTTGCGTTGAAGGTCGGCCAGTTCCTGATCGGTGAGCTTGGAGAGGTCTGACGGTGTGCCCGGCGGAGAGCCGGAGCCGTACTCGGTACCCACGCCGCGTCCGTCCTGGTCGGCGAGCGTGCCGCAGCGGATCGTCGAGCCGTCCGCGCGGACCAGGCAGGTCGGGTTCTCCCCGCGCAGGTCACCGCTGCCCTGGACCCGGTAGAGGACGTTCTGGCCGTTGCCGATCGTCGCGACCCAGCGGGAGCTGCTGATCGGTGCGATCTCCATGATCTTCTGGTTCTGCCAGTTCGGCAGGTCCTGGTAGTCGGCCTTGATCCGGGACGAGACCGCGTCCGGCGAGACCCAGCCGGGTTTGGTGCGGTGGACGACGATCGTCGCGAGTTCGCCGCTGCGCACGCGTCCGTCGACGACCGCCAGCGCCGAGATCGCGGTGGCGTCACCCCGTCCGGTGAGCATCGTGACGTAGCTCGGACGGTTGCCCGCGGCGGTCGTCGGCAGCACGAACTCGGTGTTGTTGCCGCTGTTCGTGTCGTCCTCGCTGGCCACCCAGCCCGAGCGGCCACCGCGGTAGTCCCAATAGCCGCCGGACGCCTGCAGTGCGTCGCGCTGCTTCGCGGCGAGCGAGAGCGGGTACGCCGGGCCGGGCAGTCCGTCGGCCGTGTCGCGGAATTCGATCTCGCCGGTGCGTCCGTCGTAGAGCGCGATCCCGGCCGGCCGCTCGCTGACCACCATCCAGCCGATCTGCTTCTTCAGCGGGATGACGACGACCGGCCGGTCACCGTCGCAGTACGAGTACAGGTCACCGGAGTCGTACCGGACGTGCCGCCGCTCGTTGTGAAGCGCCCTGGCCAGGTTGTGATGCCACCACCCGCCGTCGCGGCGGGCCGCGTTCTGGCGGTCGAACGTGCAGGTCGTACCGTCGCCCCGGCCGCCGGCGAGCGGAACCTCCTGGTCGAGCGTCACCTCGTACCCCGAGGACGCCCAGCCGCGCCGCTTCACCAGGCTGGCGAACGATCCGCGCTGCGGGAGGTACGTGGTGTCGACGACGTCCCCGGAGACGTCACCGAGGTTGGGCCGGGCTTGGGCCTCGGCGACCGGGAACGGTGCGCGCTGGCCGAAGGCGGGCGTCGCGTCGGTGGTGACTTTCGCCGACGCGGTGAAGTAGGCGCGCGCCTTCTCGTAGCCGTGCGTCGAGACCAGCCACCAGATCACCGCGACCAGCGCGGCGCCACCGACGAGCACCGAGAGACCGCCGACCGCGACCTCGGAGAACCCGGATCCGTACGAGCGCCGGTCGCTCACCGCGGCGGTGGCCCCCGCGAGGATCACCCAGAGCAGGAGCAGCCCGGCGATCGGCACGATCCAGAACAGCGCCTCGCGGAACTCCCACCAGAGCACGGTCGAGTAGTGCGGTGCGAACAGGTAGAACAGCCCGAGAAGACCGGCGATCACCAGGATCGGCACGAGGCTGGGCAGCAGACGGCGCAACCGGCGCACGGAGCCTCCTACAACGGGGTGGTACGGGCATTGTGTACCACCCCTCCCACCGGGAGGCGGGGGAGACCTAGTGCGCGGCCGCGAGTTGGCGGACGCGACCGGGGAGGCCGGAGATGTGGGTCAAGCCGTGGATCCGGCCGTGGGCCGCGGCGACCGAATCGGACAGTTCGTGGATCCAGCCGTGTTCGAGCAGCACCACCAGCGCCACGGTGCGCGCGTCGACCAGCGTCGATACCTGGCGCAGATCGGCCTCGGCGATCAGGCCGGTGGCCAGGCCGGTCAGGTCGCCTGCGAGGCCCGGCAGGTCGCGCAACTCGACGGAGCGCGTGCCGCTGACCGGGTCCTCGCAGACCGCGACCGCGTCGGCAATCCGCATCCCGCTACCCCCCGCGAGAGGGTCCAGCGCCGCCCGGACGCCCTCGTCGAGCCGGTCCGCCGGGAAGGTCAACACCATGAGTTCCAGCGGGCCCAAAACCATGGCACCCAGTCTGGCCCTCCGTGGAAAAATGTTCCTCACCCGTTATGGGTGAGGCACTCTCGGTCACGGCCGGTGGTCGCCGAACGTCTCCAGCAGGATCTCGCGCTCGCCCTCGGTGAGGTTCGTGGCCACCAGCGTGCTGTGCATGCCGTGGAAGCGTTCGCCGAGCCTGTCGAGGTTGGCTTCGTCGGTGACCAGGAACAACGCCGAGCTTCCCTCGGTGATCTGCGTCCGGATCCGTTCCAGGTCGTCCCGGGTGATGCCGGTGCCCTCGGTCGCCTTGCTGATCGCGCCGATCGCGGCGCCCACCGCGCCGCCGACCAGCGGCACCAGGAACAGCGTGCCGATCAGCAGGCCCCATAACGCACCCCAGCCCGCGGCGTGCCGGGAGCTGTCGTGCTTGTGGTGGGTCTCCGGCCGCGCGGCGCCGTACGGCCAGCTGACCACCGCGTGGTCGACCACCGTCACCAGCCCGTCCAGGGCAGCGCCCTGGACGACCCGCTCGATCTGCTCGGCACCCTTGGGGTCGTCGAACTTCCACACGGTGAACGTGGTCATGGCCGGAACTCCCAGCGCGTCGAGACGATGTTGCGGTCGTCCGTCAGCCTGCGGGCGCCTGCTGCGTTTCGCCTCCCCCGGGGGGAACGAGATCGGACTCGGGTTCGCCCGGTTCGTCTGGTTCATCGGGTTCGCTGGAGTCCTCGTCTCGGGAGAGTCGCGACGACCCGCCGGACAGCAGCGTGCCGATCCAGCGGGAGTTCGGATCGAGGTCCACCAGCAACCCCTTGGCCAGCAGCGTCAGCGGGATCGCGAGCAACGCGCCCAACCCGCCCAGCACCCAGGCCCAGAACACCAGCGAGAGGAACGAGACGGTCGCGGACAGGCCGACCGCGTCGCCGACGATCTTCGGCTGGATGACCGACTGGATGACGAAGTTGACCACGCAGTACAGCACGATCACGGTCAGCATGAGGTCGACGCCGCCCTGGAGCAGCCCCAGCAGCGCCGGCGGGATCAGCCCGATCACGAACCCGATGTTCGGGATGTAGTTCGTGATGAACGACAGCAGCCCCCAGAGCACCGGGAGCGGCACGCCCAGCGCCCAGAGCAGCGAGGTGTCGAGCACCGCCACGATCAGCCCGAAGATCGTCGAGACCAGCAGGTAGCGGCGGGTGCCCTGGGCGAAGTTCCGCAGCGCGCCGACGACCTCCGGCCGGTCCGTGGCCACCGAACCGAGCCGGGCCGGGAACGTCGCGGTCTCCAGACACATGAAGAACAGCACCGCGAGCAGGAATACCGCGTTCGACAGCACACCCGCGATGCTGCCGACGAGACCCTCGATCAGCCGGACGGCGGAGCCCGCGTCCACGCTCTCCAACGCGGTCCGGAGCTGCTCGTCGCTGATCCCCAGACCTTCGAGCTGCCGCAGCAGGTCGGCGCGCAGGTCGGCGAACTGGGCCTGGTACTCCGGCATCAGGTCGATCAGCCGCGCCACCGAGACGACCAGCGCGCCGCCGAGCGCGGTCAGCACCGCGTAGACGACCGCGACCGTGGTCGCCAGCGCCAGCCAGACCGGAACGCCGCGGCGACGGAGCCAGCCGGTGAGCGGGCTCGCGGTCACCGCGAGCATCAGCGCGAGGAACACCGGCCCGGCGATCGACGCGAGGCCACGCAGGCCCGCGACGACGACGACCGCGCAGGCCGCTCCGAGCAGGACGATCACCCCACGCGGTAGCGCGGGCCCCGCACCCGGTTCGGCCCGCCGGTCAGTACCGGACCTCACGGCCGTGGACGACGAGCGCGTAGATGATCAGCACGTCGAGGACGACGGCGATGATCGCCCAGATCGGCTGGGCGGGGGCGAACAGCAGGTGCGTGATGGCGTTGATCACGGCCAGCCCGACGCCGAGGATCCGCGCCCAGGTCTTTCCGTAAAGGACGCCGATGCCGACCGCGATCGCGATCGCTCCGACCAGGATGTGGATCCAGCCCCAGACCGTGAGGTCGACCGGGAGCATCAGGCCGCTGTCGGTGACCAGGTAGTAGTCGTCCTTGACCAGCGCGACGATGCCTTCGAAGAGCTGGAAGCCGCCGATGAGCAGCAGCATGATCCCGGCGAACGACACTACGCCGACCCACCCGGACGGTGCGGGTGCTCCGGGCGGCCGGTCGTAGCCGGCGGCTCGGTACTCGGTATCGGTCATGCTTCTCTCCTCCGCAGAGCGATGTCGGGGCCCCGCCGATCGTGCGCGAACCGGGATGCGCGGACGCCATCCGCGGGGGACGAAATCCGCGTCGGTGAGGACGGCCCCCAGCACGGCGGAGAGCAGCAGGCAGAACGAGAGCACGTAGAGCCAGCTGATGTAGGCGAACGCGATGCCGATCACCCCGTAGCGCTCGGCGCTGTGCTCCAGCGCCCGCGGCAACCAGACCGCGCCGGCCGCCCGCACGCCGATCATCATCAGCCCGAATACGCAGCCGCTGACCAGCACGCGGGTCCGCGGCGCCGCCGAGCCGAGCAGCAGGCGCGGCAGCAGGATCGCAAACGCGCCGTCCACCAGCGCGGTCGCGACCGCCCCGGCGGCGTGCGGCGCGGGCAGCAGCGTGGTGAGCCGGTCCACGAACCGGGCACCGACCACGAAGAAGACCAGCACCACGACGGTGCCGAGCTGCCGGCCGGTCGCCGCCGGGCCGGTGATGCCCGTCCGCACCGACCACACCGCACGGTAGGCCCGCACCAGCGCCCGGGTCAGACCGGTCGCCGACAGCAGGACGATCAGGCTCCCCACCACGCCGAACGTGCTGCTCCCGCTGCCACGCAAGGCCTCTCGCAGCAGCCGGACGCTGGTCTCCGGCAGCCCCAGCGCCTCGCCGAACTGGGCGCGCTTCTGTGCGCCCGCGAGCGTCGCCGCCATGATCAGCAGCGGGAAGATCGACGTGAACGCCTGCGCGGCGATCGTCATCGCCCGGTCGAAGACCTGCGCCCGCACCAGCGCGGTCGCGGTGTCCAGCAGCAGGCGGCCGATGCGGTTGCCGAGCAGCAGCGCAGCGCGCGGCTGCAGCCGGCGCGGGAGCGCGGCGAGCACACCCGCGAGGCTCAGCCCTTCGCTGCCGGAGTGCGGTGGCTCCGGTCCGGACGGCCTGGTCACCCGGTCATCGTCGGGGCGGGGGTCGGCACAGCGCCCCATCCGGACCGGGTGAGCGCCGCGTCACCCCGCGCGGATGGCGTCCGCGGCTGCGCCCGTAGACAGACTGGCGGCATGTCTCCCCTGGTCACCGTCGGTCTCGTCACCGCCGTCCTCGGGATCACCGTGGCGGTGCTGCCGGGGATCACCGCGGATCGCCCCGCTGCCGTCCTCCTCGCCGCGGTCCTGCTCGGTCTGGCCGGGGCGGCGCTGCGGCCCGCGCTGGTCCGGCTGCTGTCCGCGATCGGCTGGATCGGTGTGGTCGCCGGGTGGCTGGTCGCCCAGGCCGTCCTGGTGTACGCCGTGCTGGCGCTGACCCCCGGCCTCCGGGTGGACGGCTTCTGGACCGCGTTCTGGGCGGCCTGGCTCGGTGCGGTGCTGATGAGCGTCGGTCTGTGGGTGGTGACCGCCGGACAGCCCGGTGCGGTGACCCAGCACCTGCTCCGGGTCAACCGGCGGTTCCGCCGCGCGGTGCCGCGCACCGACGTGCCCGGCGTGGTTCTGATCCAGATCGACGGGCTGTCCGCGCCGCTGGCCCGGTGGGCGATCGACGCCGGGAACCTGCCGACGCTCGGCCGCTGGCTGGCCGACGGCAGCCACACGCTGACCGAGTGGCACGCCGAGCTCCCGGCGACCACACCCGCCAGCCAGGCCGGCCTCCTGCACGGCGCCGCCGGGCATGTCCCCGCGTTCCGCTGGTACGAGAAGAGCACCGGACGGCTACTGGTGACCAACCGGCCCAAGGACAGCGCGCTGATCGAGGCCCGCTTCTCCACCGGACGCGGGCTGCTCGCCGACGGCGGCGTCAGCGTGAGCAACGTGTTCTCGGGCGATGCGGCCACCTCGCTGCTGACGATGAGCACGGTGTCGGCCCGACGCCGGGCGGGCGGCCCTGCCCGGTACGTCAGCGCCTACCTGCTCGACCCGTTCGGGTTGACCCGCTCGGTCGTGCTCACGGTCGGCGAGATCGTCAAGGAGCTCTACCAGGCCCGCCGGCGGCGGCTGCGCGACGTGCGGCCGCGGCTGGGCCGCAGCTGGTCCTACGTCCTGCTCCGCGGCGCGACGAACGTGCTGCTGCGCCAGCTGAACCTCACGGTCGTCGCCGAGCAGATGATGCGCGGCGCGCCGTCGGTCTTCTGCGACTTCGTCGACTACGACGAGATCGCCCACCACGCCGGTCCGGCCCGGCCGGAGGCGATGGCGTCGCTCGAGGGGCTGGACGGCGTCCTCGCGACGCTCGAGCAGGTCGCGGCGGCAGCGCCGCGTCCGTACTACTTCGTCGTGCTGTCCGATCACGGCCAGAGCCAGGGCGCGACGTTCGCCCAGCGGTACGGCGTGGGGCTGGAGGAGCTGGTGCGGAGCCTGACGGCCGGGGAGACCGTGCTGTCCGCCGGGGACGACGAGCAGCAGGGCCGCACCGACCTGCTCCGCGCGGAGGTGTTCCGCGGGCAGGCGGAGCAGGACACACCGACCACCTCCGGCCGCCCGGAGGTGGTCGTCGCAGCCTCCGGCAACCTCGCGCTGGTGTACCTGGCGCGGTTACCCGGGCGGCTGACCGCGGAGGAGATCGACGCCCGGTACCCGCGGCTGCTGCCCGGCCTGATCGAGCACCCGGGGGTGGGGTGGGTGATGGTGCGCTCCGGCGAGTGCGGACCGGTCGTGCGGGGCCGCGCGGGCAGCAGACGGCTGGCCGACGACCACGTGGACGGCGTCGACCCGCTGGCCGGCTTCGGTGCCCGCGCCGCGGACGACCTGCGCAGGCACGACACGCTCGCGGACGTCGGCGATCTGCTCGTGAACAGCAGCTGGAACCCGGAGACCCAGGAGGTCGCGGCGTTCGAGGAGCTGATCGGCTGCCACGGCGGCCTCGGCGGCTGGCAGAGCCGGCCGGTGCTGATCCATCCACGCGACTGGCCGGTGCCGGACGAGCTGGTCGGCGCCGACGCCGTCCACCGGCTGCTCTGCGGCTGGCTCGAACTCGTCGGGTGCCGCACGCCCGCGGGTCAGCCGTGAAGGGGCTGTTCTCCGGCCGGCTGGGACGGCAGCCCAACCCGCTGCGCCGGACCTCCGACCGGGTCGAGCGCGCCGTGCTGCTGTTGCTGATCTGGGTGTTCGTCGGCATCGGGCCGGTGCTCGCCGGGTGGGCGGCGCATTCGACCTACCGCACCGACCAGCGGGCACAGGAGTGGGAGCGCCGGCACGTGTTCCGGATCCAGGCCATCCTGGCCGAGCGCCCCCGGACGCCGGACACCGAGCCGACCGGCTCGACCGCACGCGTCGCACGGGCCACCTGGACCGCCCCGGACGGCACGCAGCGGGCGGGCGTCGTGAAGGCGGGCGAGGAGGACGGCGTCGGTAGCCGGGTGACGATCTGGGTCGACCGGGCCGGTGCGCTCCGGACCCCGCCCGCCTACCGCAGCCCGTTGCTGAGCGCGTCGCTGATCGCGGTGACCGTGCTGTTGTGCCTGGCCGTGGTGCTGTTCGTGCTGGGCAGGCTCACCCAGCTGGCGCTCGACCGCCAGCGGGCCTGGGCCTGGCACCGGGAGTGGCGCGCAGTCAGCCCACGCTGGACCCCGGAATGAATGTCAGCAGGTGCCCGAGATCGCGTCGCGGAGGCCGTCGACGCTCTCCCGGAGCTGCCCGACGGAGTCCCGGACCGCGGTCAGGTTGGTCGCGCTCGGAGCGGCCAGCGCGGTCTCCACGCTCGTCGTGAGCCCGTCCACGGCGGTCCGGATCGCGTCCGCCTGGGTGGCGTACTGGGCCTTGGCGTCGGCGACCAGCTGGGTCAGCTGCTCACGCAGCTGGGTCAGCAGGGGCCGCACCTGACTCAGGCCGTTCTCGGACACGTTCGCGTCCCGGATGTGATCGGCCGTCAGCTGGGCCGCGGCGAAGCTCTCGCACACCGCGGGCTTCGCGTCAGCTCCGTCGCCGGTGTCGCCGGCGCAACCGCCGACAAAGAGGACGGTGAGTGCCGCCGCAGCGGCGAGCAGTCCTGGGATTCGCGCCATGCCCGGCAGGATGCCGGGCCGCGCGCGGCCCACACCTCATCTCGGGCGGGTGAGGCCCGCCCGTTCCGCCCCCGATCACCCCGGTGGGGTGAGGTGTCGCACTGCTGGTTGCGCGGACGATCGTCCGGAGATTCGCGGCCCGACGACAGGAGTACGCCGTGTCGACGTCCACTGGCCGGCCCAGCCGGTTGCGGCACCCGGCCGAGCTGCCGTTCTTCGTGTTCATGGTGGTGCTCAACGCGCTGATCGTCGTCCTGATCGTGGCCGCGGCCACCACCCTCCCGTTCCTGCCCGAACGGCTGGCCGACTCGAACTGGGCGGTGGCGGTGCGGTCCGCGCTGATCGGACTCCTGCTGCTGGTCCCGGCGTTGGTCGTGATCCGCGAGACCCAGCGCGCCGCGACGCGCGCGAACGCGGTGGAACTGTCCCCGCGTCAGTACCCGGACCTTCACCGGACCGCGGACGAGTTCGCCCAGCGCCTGGGTCTGCGACGTCGTCCGCAGCTCTACGTCGCCAACGGGAACGGGGCGCTGAACGCGTTCGCGGCACAGGCGACCGGGCACGACTACGTCGTCCTGTCCAACGAGCTGTTCGCGAACCTCCGGGACGGTAACCGGGACGGGCTGCGGTTCGTCCTGGGGCACGAGCTCGGACACATCCGGCTGCAGCACGTGGCGCTGTGGTACCAGCTCGCGGTCGCGTACTCGGAGCGGATCCCGATCCTCGGCCCGACGCTGTCCCGGCTGCGCGAGTACTCGTGCGACCGGCACGGCGCGTACCTGTCACCGCAGGGGGCGACCGGCCTGGTGCTGCTCGCCGCGGGCCGGCACACCGAGAACGTCGTCGACGTGGAGGAACTCGTCCGGCAGGGGAGGACGCTGCGGGGCTTCTGGGTGGAGCTGGCCCAGCTCCCTCGGTCTCACCCGTTCACCGTGCGGCGGCTCGAGCGGCTCTACCGGCTCGGGGCGTTTCACTCACACGTGCGCGAGAGTCGCTCCGAAACGTCCGCGTGAGGGTACAAGAACTCACCCGAAACGGGTGATCCCCCGGGCGACCCGACATGATGTCATGCCGGGGCATGCTCGAATGAGGAGGGTCCAGCGAGCCCGCGCTTCCCCCTGTGCGGGTTCTGGCAGGAACCGCCGTGCGCGACGTCGCTCGCGGCTGCTGCCGCCACCGCGCCGACCGGCCCAGCCGACGCGGGGGAATACCGGTTCTCGTAGCCCCCGGCCGTCGTCGTTCCGATGCACTCAAGCCGTGCGCGGAGTGGCGTCCACCGGAGGCAACCGGGAACGAGCGACCGGGAGTACGGCGGCGCGCACGGGACGCGCCCCGTCGGGCGGTGAGAGGTGGTCGAGCCGCGTGCGCAGTCAGGACGGCATACAACGGCCTTCGTTCGGAGCGCAACGCCGCTACCCCGAGACCGTGAACCGGAGCCGACGGACGAGTCGGCAAACGGCGCTCACCCTCACCCGGGCCGCGCGGGACCCGCTCCCCGCTCCGCGGCTCCCGCCGATCCTGGTCGAACGAGAACGGGTGAGTGCTCGGATCGAGGCCGGTACGCAGCGCGGGACGACGCTGTTGTGCGCCGGAGCCGGGTGGGGCAAGACCGTGGCGGCCCGCGCCTGGGCCGTGGACACGTCGCGTCCGGTCGGCTGGCTGACGCTGAGCGCGGCGGACGACGACCCGGCCACGTTCTGGACACGCCTGTCCGCCGTGCTCCACCGCGCCGGTGGCCCGGTTCCGGGATCCGCGACGCCGCGGGACGGGGCGGAGGCGCTCCGGCTGATCGACGGCGGACCCGACGGCCTCGTCCTGGTCCTCGACGGCGTCGACGAGATCCGGGACTCCTCGGTGCTCGACGGGATCAGCGCGCTGCTGCAGTACCCCCCGAGCCGGTTGGCGGTGGTCCTGCTCGCCCGGTCGGAGCCACTGCTCCCGCTCCACCGTCAGCGGGTGACCGGCGAGCTGACCGAACTCGACGACGGCGACCTGCGTCTCCTCGCCGACGAAGCCGCCCAGCTGCTGGCTCACCACGGCGTGGATCTGGACCCGCCGGACGTGCAGGCGGTGCTGGACCGCACCGGCGGCTGGCCGGCCGGCGTGAGCCTCGCCGCCGGGTTCCTCGGCAGCGCGGACCCCGACCGGCGGATCGGCGGATTCACCGGTGCGGTGCCGTCGGTGTCGGCGTACCTGACCCGGGAGGTCCTGGACGGGCTGGCCGCGTCCGTACGGTCGTTCCTCCGCCGCACCAGCGTGCCCGACGAGATCTCCGCCGAGCTCGCCGACGCGCTGACCGGCCGCAGCGACGGCGCCCGGATCCTGGCCGAGCTCGAGCGCGCCAACGCGTTCGTCACGCGGAGCGGGTCGCGCGCCGGGTGGTACCGCTACCACCCGATGCTGCGCGACGTGCTCCACCAAGCGCTGAGCACCGAGGATCCCAGCGGCATCACCGCGCTCCACCGGCGCGCCGCGCGGTGGCACGACGCGCAGGACGACATGGCGGCAGCGGTGGACAGCGCCGCAGCAGGCAAGGACTGGCTCTTCCTCGCGCATCTGCTCACGACGCGGAGCGTCCCGCTACTGCTGACCGGCGACTCGGTCGCGCTCGCCACCATCCTGAACCGGATCCCCGCCGACGCGTATCTACCCGACGCCGAGTTCGGACTGTGCGCCGCGCTGCTCCGGTACTGCGCGGGCGACCACGACGCGGTTCCCGACTACGTCCGCCGGGCCCGGCGCCTGCTGGCCGGGCGGAGCGAGCGGGATCGGCGGCCGATCGACATCGTCCTGCGGACGCTCGACCTGCTCGCCGCCGGGGCCGGCGGTGATCTGACCGCGCAGACCGAGGCCGCGACCGAGGTGCTGGACCTGCTCGTCGACGTTCCGGTCCCCGACCTGCCCGCGATGGTCCAGTACCGGACGCTCGCGCTCGCCGGGAAGGGCATCGGCCTGTTCTGGACCGGGCAGCAGGACGAATCCGAGCGATACCTGGAGGCCGCGGTCGCCGCCGCACGGGCCTCCGGCGTGCGGAGCGTCGAACTGCACGCGGCCGGCCACCTCGCGCTGCTGGCGTACCTCCGGGGAGCAGTGACCGACGCCCGCGACCTGGCGCTCGCCTGCCACGACCCGGCCGGGGCCACGGGCGTCGTCCCGGGTTGCCTCACCGCGTCGGTCACGCTCACGCTGGTGGAGCTGGACCGGCTCGACGTCCGGGCCGCGGAACGGGCGCTGCGGGTCGCGCGTGCCGCCCGCACCGGCGCGACCGCGCTGTCCTCGGCGCTCGTCGACGTCGCACAGGCGACGTACGCGCGGCTCGGCGACGACCTTCCCGCCGCCCGGGCGGCGCTGCGCCGCGTCCGGTCGGAGACGCGGCTGCTCACCACCGCCTCGACGCTGGCGCGGTGGGCGGCGCTGGTGGAGTCCGAGGTCGACCTCGCGGAGGGACTTCCGGAGCGGGTCGCGCCGCGGTTGGCCTCGTCGGCGCAGGACGATCCGCTGACCCGCCGGGAGGCGATCTGTCTGGCACGCGCCGAGGTCGCGCTCGGTGACTTCCACGGCGCCGAGGAGATCCTCGCGCGGCTCGGTGCGACGTCTGCCGACCTGGCGGCCGCCGTCGAGTACTGCGTTCGTGACGTTCTGCTCGCGATCGCCCGCAGGCGGGCCGACCGCGTTCTCGGCGACCACCTTCCCGAACTGCCTGCGGGCACCCGCGACGGGAACGACCGGGCTTTGCGGCACCGGGACTGGCCGGCCGAGGGCACGGTCCGGCTGATCAGCGAGATGCTGGCCGCGCCGCCCGCCCTGGCCCAGCCCGACGAGCCACAGCCCGTCGACCGGCTCAGCGAGCGGGAGCGGGACGTGCTCCGGTACCTGCCGACGATGCTCAACGCCCAGGAGATCGCCGACGAGCTGCACGTCTCGGTGAACACGGTCAAGGCGCATCTGAAGGCGATCTACCGGAAGCTCGGCGCCTCCCGGCGGCGGGAAGCCGTGGTGCGCGCACGCCGCCTGGGCATCCTCCGCGGAGCCGAGTAGGAAGTTCACCCCTGGCGGGGGAGCCCCGGCGGTGGCCGTCTGTGGCGCACTGGGCCGGAGCCACCGTGCTCATCCGCAGGTGGCGACATCCTCCGCTGGAAGGACGTGCGTAGCCATGACCACCCTGGTCGCGATCGGATACCCGGACGAGGCCACGGCCGCCGCAGCGGCCGTGGAAGCGCGCCGGCTCACCAAGGACCTCATCCTGCAGCCCGACGCCATCGCCGTCATCTCCCGCGACGTCGAAGGAAAGTTCCACGTCACGACCAGCCACCGGCCGGTCGCCTCGGGGACGTCCTGGGGAATGTTCTGGGGCCTGCTGTTCGGCATGCTGTTCTTCATCCCGTTCCTCGGCATGGCGGTCGGCGCCGGGTTGGGCGCTCTGATGGGCAAGATGACGAAGGGCGTCGTGAACAAGGAGTTCGAGGAGGGCGTGCGTGACCTCCTGAAGCCCGGTACGTCGGCGTTGTTCCTGGTCGTCGAGAAGGCGACGCCGGACAAGGCGATCGACGCGCTGGCGCCGTACGGCGGGACCGTGTTGAAGTCCTCGCTGTCGCACGAGGCCGAGGCGCAGCTGCAGGAGGCCCTGCACGGTGAGAAGCCGGCGGCGAACGCCTGACGCACTCCACCGGCGGCTCCGGGGAGGGAGGCACGCAGATGACCGAGCAGGAATCGGCCGAGCGACACCGCCTGAGGGACGCCGACAGACCGGGGAGCCGCTGGCGCCGCTGGGGTCCGTACCTCAGCGAGCGCCAGTGGGGCACGGTCCGCGAGGATTACAGCGCGAACGGCGACGCCTGGTCCTTCGTCACCCATGACCAGGCGCGTTCCCGCGCGTATCGCTGGGGCGAGGACGGCATCGCCGGTGTCAGCGACGACGAGCAGCAGCTCTGCTTCTCGGTCGCGCTGTGGAACGGCCGCGACCCGATCCTGAAGGAGCGGCTGTTCGGGCTCACGAACGCGGAGGGCAACCACGGCGAGGACGTCAAGGAGTACTACTTCTACCTGGACAGCACGCCGACCCACTCCTACCTGCGGTACCTCTACAAGTATCCGCAGGCGGCGTTCCCGTACACCGAGCTGGTGGCCACGAACCGCTCCCGCGGCCGCGGTGAGTTCGAGTACGAGCTGCTGGACACCGGCGTCTTCGACGACAACCGCTACTACGACGTCGACGTGGAGTACGCCAAGGCGGACGAGGAGGACCTCCTCGTCCGGATCACCGTGCACAACCGGGGCCCGGAGGCCGCGACCCTGCACGTCCTGCCGACGCTGCTGTTCCGCAACACCTGGTCCTGGGCGCCCGGGAAGGAGCGGCCCCACCTGGTGGAGGTCCCCGGCCCGCCCGGGACGGCCCGGGTGACCGCCGACCATCCGAAGCTCGGGCGGCGCACGCTGTCCTGTGACGGCACGGTTCCGCTGCTGTTCACCGAGAACGAGAGCAACACCGAGCGGCTGTTCGGTACCCCCAACTCGTCGCCGTTCGTCAAGGACGGCGTCGACCAGCACGTCGTCCGGGGCAGGCCGTTGGCGGTCAACCCGGAGCAACGCGGCACCAAGGTCGCGGCGCACTACGTGCTCGACGTCCCGGCGGGCGGCAGCGCGTCGATCCGGCTGCGGTTGTCCGAACCGGCCCCCGGCGAGCCCGACGGCCCGTTCGGGCCGGAGTTCGACGCGCTCGTCGACGCGCGTCGCGCGGAGTGCGAGGCGTTCTACGAGGACCTCTGCCCGCCGGACACGACGCCTGAGGAACGGCGGGTGATCCGGCAGGCCCTCGCCGGGCTGCTCTGGAACAAGCAGTACTACCACTTCGACGTCGAGACGTGGCTGACCGAGCACGGCTACGACCCGATCGCTCTGGACGCGCCGATCCGCAACCGCGACTGGCCGCACCTGCTGTCGGGGCACCTCATCTCGATGCCCGACAAGTGGGAGTACCCGTGGTTCGCCGCCTGGGACCTCGCGTTCCACGCGGTAGCGCTCGCGCTGGTCGACGTCGGTTTCGCCAAACAGCAGCTCGACCTGCTGCTGCGCCGCTTCCACCTGCACCCCAACGGCCAGATCCCCGCGTACGAGTGGAACTTCAGCGACGTCAACCCGCCGGTCCACGCGTGGGCGACGCTGTTCGTCTACCAGGTGGAGAAGGGCCGCACCGGGAACGCCGACCGGGCCTGGCTGGAGAACGCGTTCCACAAGCTGTCGAAGAACTTCACCTGGTGGGTGAACCGGAAGGACGCCGACGGCAACAACATCTTCCAGGGCGGCTTCCTCGGCCTGGACAACATCGGTGTCTTCGACCGCAGCGCGCCGCTGCCCACCGGCGGCCACCTCGACCAGGCCGACGGAACGGCCTGGATGGCACTGTTCGCGCAGAGCATGCTGTCGATCGCGCTCGAGCTGGGCCGGGAGAACCCGGTCTACCTCGAGGAGGCGAACATGTACTTCGAGCACTTCGCCTGGATCGCCGCGGCGATGAACCGCGTGGGCGCCGACCGCGCGACGATGTGGGACGAGGACGACGGGTTCTTCTACGACCTGCTCCGGCGGCCCGACGGCACGTCCGAGCGGCTGTCGGTCCGGTCGATGGTCGGGTTACTCCCGATGACCGCGGCCACGGTGCTTCCGAGCGACCTCCGCACCGAGTTCCCGGAGCTGGTGGAGCGGGCGCAGGAGTTCCTCGCCCGGCACCCGGAGATCATGGCCTCGATCACCCCGTCGCACACCGCCGGCCTGGAGGACCGCGTGTTGCTCGCACTGCTGGACGAGAAGCGCCTCCGGCGGGTGCTGGCCCGGATGCTCGACGAGGGCGAGTTCCTGAGCCGCTACGGGCTCCGGTCGCTGTCGAAGTACCACGCCCAGCACCCGTACCATGTCGACGTGAACGGGCAGGACTACGGCGTCGGCTACCTGCCCGCGGAGTCGGACAGCGGGATGTTCGGCGGCAACTCGAACTGGCGCGGCCCGATCTGGTTCCCGGTCAACGCACTGGTGATCCGGGCGCTGATCAACCTCTACACGTTCTACGGCGACGACTTCACGGTCGAATGCCCCACCGGATCGGGCAGGCAGATGACGCTCTACGAGGTGGCCGAGGAGATCTCCGACCGGCTGACCAGCATCTTCCTGCCGGACGAGGACGGTAACCGGCCGGTCTTCGGCGGCCAGCACCGGTTCGCGGACGACCCGCACTGGCGCGACCTCCTGCTGTTCTACGAGTACTTCCACGGCGACAACGGCGCCGGTCTCGGCGCGAGCCACCAGACCGGCTGGACCGGCCTGGTCGCGGTGCTGGCCGGGCTGTTCAAGAACCTCGAGCCCGCCGAGCTGTGCGCCGAGGGCACGTCGGCCGCGTTCCGGGCATTCCGGTTCCGGACGGCGGCCCCGTGACCGCGGCCCTGGTGTGGCCGGCGCAACCGGTCATCCACGAGGTGGACACCTGGGTCTGGCTGACCGAGCTGGGCAGGCGCTACGAGCGCCCGGTGACGCTGGGCGACGTGCCCGCGGAGGCCTGGGACGAGGTGACGCTCGCCGGCGTCGACGCGATCTGGCTGATGGGTGTCTGGGCGCGCAGCCCGGCCGGGCTCCAGATCGCCCGGGGCAACCCCGAGCTGGCCGCCGCGTTCCACACGGCCCTCCCGGACCTGCGCCCGGACGACGTCGTCGGCTCGCCGTACTGCGTCCGCGAGTACACGGTCGACCACCGGCTGGGCGGGCCGGACGGGCTGGCGGCCGCGCGGGCGGTGCTGGCCGCGCGTGGCGTCCGGCTGGTGCTCGACTACGTTCCGAACCACGTCGCACCGGATCATCCGTGGGTGCGGGCCCACCCCGAGCGGTTCATCCGGGGCACCGCCGACGACCTGGCCCGCGCGCCGGACGCGTTCGTCGCGGTGGCCGGGTCGGTGCTGGCACGCGGACGGGATCCGTTCTTTCCGCCCTGGCCGGACGTGCTGCAGCTGAACGCCTTCCGGCCCGAGATGCGGCGAGCCACCGCGGACACGCTGCTGCGGATCGGGGAGCAGTGCGACGGGGTGCGCTGCGACATGGCGATGCTGATGCTCACCGACGTCTTCGCCGCGACCTGGGGTGAGCGCGCCGGACCGGCACCGGCCGCCGAGTTCTGGCCGGAGGTGTTCGGCCTGGTCCGCGAGCACAACCCCGAGATGCTGTTCGTGGCCGAGGCGTACTGGGACCGGGAGTGGATCCTGCAGCAGCAGGGCTTCGACTTCTGCTACGACAAGCGCCTCTACGACCGCCTCGCCGACGGCACCGCCGACGGCGTGCGCGGGCACCTGAGGGCAGGCATCGACTACCAGCGGAAGCTGATCCGGTTCATCGAGAACCACGACGAGCCCCGGGCGGCGTCCACGCTGCCGCCGCCGGAGCGCCTGCGCGCCGCGACGGTCGCGATCGCCACGCTGCCCGGCGCCACGCTCTGGCACGAGGGTCAGTTCGACGGCAGGCGGGTCCGGCTGCCGGTGTTCCTCGGGCGGCGACCGGTCGAACCGGCCGACCCCGAGCTGCGGCGGTTCGCGACCGAGCTGCTCGCCGCGGTCGACGGCAGCGCGCTGCGGGCCGGTACCTGGTGCCTGCTGGAGACGACCGGGTGGCCGGACAACCAGAGCCACCAGAATCTGCTCGCCTGGACGTGGGAGCGGGGCTCGCAGCGGCACCTCGTCGTCCTGAACTACTCCGGCGCCCCCGCGCAGGGGCGCGTCCGGATGCCGTGGGCCGATCTGCGGTCCCACCGCTGGGCGCTGGCGCCGCTGCTCGACGGGGACCGGTATGTCCGGGACGGTGACGAGATGGTCGACGTCGGCCTGTTCGTCGACCTGCCGGCGTGGGGATGGCACGTCGTCTCGGTAGAGCTGGTTTGAACAGCGAGGAGGCGGCCCCCGTGGGGGCCGCCTCCTCGTTCGTTCACGCACGCCGGCGGGCCAGGAGCTTGCCGAGCTCCCAGAGGCCCAGCAGCACGAGCGCAGGTACCAGTGCCCAGAGCGTCTCGGCGAACGTCAGCCGGGTCGTGCCGAGGATCGTGCGCAGCACGTCGGTCTGGGTGGCCAGGATCGCGAGCACGAACTGGGCGATCACCACGCGGTTGAAGACGCGGCTGTCCAGCGCGGCGCGGCTGAACGCGGTCCCGGTCTCGCTGCGGCACTCGAACGCGGCGACGATCAGGCAGAACGCGAACGAGGTGAACGCGATCGACCGGCCCGCGTCGAGCCCGTCGAGTCGCTCCTGGCCCAGCACGATCAGGCCGAGCAGGCCCACGCTGATGAGCAGGCCGGTCAGGACCACGGTGACCACGACTGCCCGGTCGGTGATCGACTGTCCGCGCCGGCGTGGAGCCCGGGTCATCAGACCGGGGCTCTGCGCGTCGAAGCCCAGCGCGAACCCGAACGACGCGTTGATGACGAAGTGCACCCACAGCACCTGGATCGGCGTGAACGGCGCGCCGTCGGCGATGTTGAACAGCGTCGCGCCGAGGAACGTCAACACGAACACGACCAGCAGCACGAGCACGAACCGGATGTACTTCAGGAGGTTGTCGAAGATCTTGCGGCCCTGCTCCACGGCGAAGACGATCGTGGCGAAGTTGTCGTTCGACAGGATCATCCGGCCGGATTCCTTGGCCACCTCGGTGCCGCTGCCGACCGCGATCCCGATGTCCGCGGCCTTGATCGCCGGTGCGTCGTTGACGCCGTCGCCGGTCATCGCCACCACGTCGCCCTTGGCCTGCAGCGTCCGGGCGAGCAGCACCTTGTGTTCGGGGGCCACCCGGCCGAGCACGCCGATGTCGTCGATCCGCCGGAGGCGTTCCGATTCGGGCAGCGCGGCGAAGTCCGCGCCGAGCATCGCCTCGCCGTGGATGCCGACCTGGCGGGCCACCGCCGCGCCGGTGATGACGTCGTCACCGGTCACCATCCGGACGCGGATCTGGGCGTCGGTCGCGCCGGCGACCGCGGCGATCGACTCCTTCCGCGGTGGGTCGACCATCCCGACCAGGCTGGTCACCTGCAGGTCGCGGACGTACTCCAGGAGGTCGCGGTCCGGCTGGAAGTCCGCGACGTCCAGGTCACGGGTGGCCGCGGCCATCACCCGCAGCCCGCTCTCGCCCATCCGGCGCTGCGGTTCGTCCGTCCACTCGGCGATATCTGCTGCCCGCGCGACGACCGCGGGGGCGGCGCCCTTCACGTAGCACCGCACGACCTCGCGTCCGCTCGCGTCGGTGAGCCGGTGGAACGTCGCCATCAGCTTGTACGTGGGGTCGAACGGGAGCGTGGCCAGCCGCGGCGCACGCTGCCGGGTCTCCTCGACGTCCAGCCCGGCCTTGAACGCCAGCACCAGCAGCGCACCCTCGGTCGGGTCGCCGACCACCGCGTCGTCCACGAGCGTGGCGTCGTTGGCCATGACGAACGGCAGGATCGCATCGTCGATCCGATCCGAGCTCCCGGCCGCGTGGTGGATCCGGCCGGCGAGCTCGTAGCCCGACCCGGAGACCGTGTAGCGGTCGCCGGGGTCGACGACCTCCACCGCGGTCATCTGGTTCAGCGTCAGCGTGCCGGTCTTGTCGCTGTTGATCGCCGAGACGAAGCCCAGCGTCTCGACCGACGGGAGGTCCTTGACGATCGCCTGCTGGTCGGCCAGCTCGAGGCTGCCCCGGGACAGGATCGCCTGGGAAACGGTCGGTAACGCCTCCGGGATCGCGGCGATCGCGAGCGAGACCGCGCTCAGGAACAGCGCGTCCCAGTCCTCACCGCGGATCCGGCCGAGCACGAACATCACCAGCATCGTCAGCCCGGCGGCGCCGACGATGTACAGCGTCAGCCGGTCGAGCTGGCGGGCCAGCGGCGACTTGTGCCGCTCGTCGCCCGCGAGCATGCCGGAGATCTTCCCGACCTCGGTGCGTGCTCCGGTCGCGGTCACGACCACGGTCCCGGATCCGTGCGTGACCAGCGTGTTCATGAACACCATGTCGGCCTGGTCGCCGGGGCCGACCGGATCGGGCGGCAGCGTCAGCGCGTCCTTGCCCGCGGGCACGCTCTCGCCGGTCAGCGCGGACTCGTCGATCTGCAGCGCGCTCGCGGCCACGATCCGGCCGTCGGCGGGCACCTGGTCACCGGCGCTGAGCAGGACGACGTCGCCGGCCACCAGCCCGGACGCCGGGATCGTCGCCTCGGTGCCGCCCGCCCGGCGCACCCGTGCGGTGGCCTCGGTCATCGACTGCAGCGCGGCCATCGCGTCCTGGGCCTTGCCCTGCTGCCGGAGGCCGAGCACCGCGTTGAGGACGGTCAGCGCGAGCAGGATGACGACCGTGCTCCACTCCTGGATCAGGATCGCGACGATCGCCGCGCCGAGCAGGATGAGCTGCATGTAGCTGCGGTATTCGTCGACGAACCGCCGCCAGCCCGGCGTCGGAGGGCTGGCGGGCAGTTCGTTCGGACCGTCCCGGCCGAGCCGCTCGGCGACCTGCTCGTCGCTCAGGCCCTGCGGCGGGTCCACGGCGAGCGCGCGGGCGACCGCGTCCGGTGCCGTCGCGTACCACGGCGTGTCCGGGGTCGCCGCGACGTCGACCTGGCCGGTCACGATCTCGCCCCCTTCCGTGCCTTGCGCTTCGCGCTCTCGGCGTAGGGATCCGCGGGCCGGCCCTCGGGTGCCTCCTTCTTCAGCGCCCGTTTGGCCGCTTTCAGCTCCTTGGCCACGTGCGGCGGGATCGTCGGGTACTGCGGGTCGAGTTCGACCAGGGTGGTGGCGAGGACCGCGGCGGCGCAGATGCGGGTGAACCATTTCCGGTCGGCCGGGAGGACGTACCAGGGCGCCCACTCCGTGCTGGTGGCCGACAGCATCTCGGAGAACGTGGTCTGGTAGTCGTCCCAGGAGCGGCGCTCGTGGGCGTCGGCCGAGGAGAACTTCCAGTTCTTGTCCGCGCGGTCGATCCGGCGGAGGAACCTGGTCCGCTGCTCCTCCTTGGACAGGTTGAGGAAGAGCTTGACGATCCGGAAGCCGTTCTCGGACAGGTACCGCTCCCAGTCGTTGATCTCCCGGTAGCGGCGTTTCCAGACGTCGCCCTGTTTGGCCTCCGGGGGGAGGTGCTGATGGTCCAGGTGCTCGGGGTGTACCCGGACCACCAGGACCTCCTCGTAGTGGGATCGGTTGAAGATGCCGATGTCACCGCGGGCGGGCAGCTGCCGGGCGTACCGCCAGAGGTAGTCGTGGTCCAGTTCCTCGGTGGACGGCGCTTTGAAGCTCCGCACGTGCACACCCTGCGGGTTGACCCCGCTCATCACGTGGCGGATCGTCCCGTCCTTCCCGGCGGCGTCCAGGGCCTGCAGGCAGACCAGCACCCCGTGGGTGTTCTGCGCGGCCAGCCGGGCCTGGTAGTCGGCCAGCAGCGCGATACCCGCGCGGAGCAACTCGTCGCCGTCCCGCTTGCGGACCAGGTCGGACTTGTAGCCGGGGTCGAAGTCCCGGGACAGCACCACGTCCGAGCCCGGGTCGACCCGGAGCGTCCGGACGAGTTCCGCGATCCGCGCGGCTCTGGATTCGTCGGGCATGCGCACCCGCCTCCTTCGTCGTCGTCGGCGGTTCAGCGGAGTGCTTTGACCTCGCGCCCGTGCACGACGGTCGCGTAGATGACGATGACGTTGAGGACGATCATGATCGTCGACCACACCGGATAGGCGGCGAGGAACGCGAGGTTGATCAGCGCTCCGAGCACCGCCAGCACGACCGCGGCCACCCGGGCCCACGTCTGGCCGGCGATCAGGGCCACGCCGACGGCGATGACCAGCGCGCTCATCGCGAGATGCACCCAGCCCCAGGCGGTGTAGTCGATCTCGACGGCCAGACCGCTCTCGGTGACCGCGTAGAAGCCCTCGTCGAAGATCGCGACGAAGCCCTCACAGGCGTGGAACGCGCCGATCATGATCAGCATGACGCCGCCGAACACGACCCAGCCCGCCCAGCCGGTCGCCACCTCCTCGGGTGGGGTGTAGCCGGTGCCTCGAGCCGGTGCTGCGGACGAAGTCTCGGTGTCCGACATTTTTCTGCCTTCCGTCGTTCCGCACGGGTCGGGTCCAGCGTGCGGGCGACGGGGTCGGGTTTGGTCACCCCGGGCGGATGATCGAGGTCAGCGGGCCCGGGGATACACGACGCTCCGTCCGGTGCGCCAGCCGCCGTCGACGAGATGACGCTGTTCGACGGTGATCGTCCTGGCGTCGACGCGGACCAGGCTCCACGACCGATGGCCGCCCCGCCCGTCGTACATCGAGCCGTCTTCGGCGATCACCTCGATCACCGGATGAGCCAGCCCGCCGCTCCACAGCTGCGTCCGCCGGACGCTCGGCACCCGGGCCGACCCGGCGAGCACGACGTCGACCCGGGTGTGGACCAGCGCGTCGGTCAGCGAGGCGCGTCCACCGGGACGACCGGGTCCGGACACCGCAGGCGGGTGGTGCAGCGCCACCACCCGCAACACCGGTGGTGGTGTGTCGGCCATCGCCGCGCGCACCGTGGACACCTGGCGGGGGGAGACCCGGCCGTGCGCGCACCGCCAGCCGGTCATCGACTGCAGTCCGACGACGCGGACGCCCGGCGCCTCGACCACCGCGTCGTCGGCGCCGGACGGCGCGGCTAGTTCGGCCCGCGCGGCTGCGCCGGCCCGCCCGGCCGCGCCGGCCCGCCCGGCTGCTCTGGGCAGCCGGTCCCGGAGCGGCGTCGGGGTGTGCGTGCCCAGCAGCGGCAGCAGCGGCCGGGGGAGGCGGGCCAGCAGGTCGGCCACCGCGCCACCGGCCGGCCGCGTGCAGTCCCCGGTCACCACGGTCAGCGTCGGGCCAGCCGCCCCGACGTCCGCGACCAGCGTCTCGATCGCGGCCACCGGGTACGCGCCCGCGTGGAGATCGGCGACGAGCGCGAGGACGACCATCGGCTCACGCATCCACGGTGCGGGAGCCGGTGGACAGCGCGATCCGACCGAGCCGCCGCCAGTCCATCGTCGGTCGTGGCGGCCGGACCCCGGGCCGGTTCCGCGGGACCCGCACCCGGAGCGCACGCGGACGAATCGTGCAGCGCACCGGCGTGTGCAGCCAGAACGACTCGCCGTCGATGCCGACCGGGATCGACGCGACGTCCGCGTCGACGACCACCTCGCGTCCCTGGACGACCCGCAACGACCGCGAACGCCGTCCGCGCAGTATCCGGCTCGCGTCCATCGCGCCGTGCATCACGACGGCCAGCACGCCGAGCACGCCGCCGTCCAGCCGAGGACGCTGTCCGAAGTGGGCGACGTCATCGACGCGGTACGGGTTGTTGCTCACCAGCGCGGCCACCGGTCCGTTCAGGACGGTCTGCCCGACGGTGACCCGCAGCGCCGGCCCGGAGTGCTCGGCGAGCAGGTCGGGGAGGACGTCGAGCGCGGTCCCGGCCTTCTTCCCCCGGTACGTCGGGCGGTCGACGATCGTCGCGTACGCGCCGAACGACGCGTTGTTGACGAACGTCCGGCCGCCGACCCGGCCGAGATCGATCCGTACCTCGACACCGTCGGTCAGCGCGTCCAGGCAGGTCTCCGGATGGTCGCGGTCGAGCCCCAGGTCGAGCGCGAAGTGGTTCCGGGTTCCGGCCGAGATCACCATGAACGGGACGCCGGTCTCCGCGGCGACGTCGGCGACCAGGGCCTGCGTCCCGTCGCCACCCGCGACGCCGAGCAGGTCAGCGCCCGCGTAGACGGCCTGTCTCGCCAGGCTGGCGGCGTCCTTGTGGTCGTCGTCGAGCAGTACGACCTCGGCACCGCGGGCCCGCGCGGCGTCGGCCAGCCCGAACCGGTCGACTTTTCCCCCACCGGAGCGGGGGTTCATGATCACGTACGGGTGCCGGGGCGTGGGGGTCTCGTACTCGGTCGGTGGCGCCGGCCGGGGGAATTCGGCCAGCGCCGCGCGGCCGAGGCCGAGCGCCAGCCCCCAGAGGAACGCGGTGACGATCACCGCCCAGAGCAGCTCCGCCCGGATGTACCAGGCCGCGACCGCGCAGGGCACGGCCAGCACGACGGCGCCCGCGATCCAGCGCCGCACCCCGCGGTGGCTGAGGAACCACCAGCCGGCCGCGAGCGTCAGCGCCGCCCCGCCGACACCGAGCGCCAGCAGGCTGATGCTGCGCAGGCCGGCCACGGTCAGCGGCAAGACCAGGCACGCGGCGGCCGCGAGGAACGCCGACCGGGCGAGGCCGCGCTGCACCCAGCGGATCCGCCGCGGCACCGGTGCGGTCGCCGAAGCCATGTTGAGTACGGGGTTCTCGTCCGGCACGGCGCTCAGGTCCCGAGAATGCGGCGCTTCTGGTTCTCGAACTCGGCCTCGGTGAGGATGCCCTTCTCCTTGAGCTCGCCGAGCTGGCTCAGGGCCGCGAGCTGGTTCTCGACACCCGAACCGGCGGGGGCCGGGGGCGGGGGAGGGGGCGGCGGCAGCGGCTCCGGCTGGCTCTGAGCTGCCCACCGTCCGGCTTGGCGCCGGGATACCCGGTTGGAGACCGCGGTCGCGGTCCCGGCGATCACAGCGGTGCGTGCGACGCCGCGCAGGAGACCAGGCATCTGCGTCACGCCCTTTCCACGAGTCGGTGGTCGGTTCCGGAGTCGGCTTCGATGTCGTCGAGGACCGCGAGGATCGCCTGGACCGGGATCCGGCCACCGGCGACCAGCTGGCCGCCGGCCCGGCGCAGTGCGCGGCCGAGCGGCGCGGCCCAGGTGTTCTCGTAGACCAGGACCGCGGCCCAGGTGCCCGGCTCGAGGATCTCGCCGATCACCGTGAGGTCGTCGTCGCCGACCAGTCCGGAGGAGGCACCGGTGAACTGCGCGAGGACCGGCCGGTGGTCCTGCTCGTCGAGGTGGAGGCGGACGGTGGTCCCGTCGGAGCGTCGCTCCACGAACACCAGGTCGAGTACCCGGATGATGCCCCGATCGACCAGCTCTACCAGGGCGAGTAGCCCTTCGCCGGTCAGGTGGCTCTCCGGGAATTCGATCACGAAGAAGTCGATCGGGCCCAGCTCGTCCAAAGTGGTCTGTTCGAGGTCGTCCATGGAGGTCCCTCCAGAGCGCGGAACGTGGACACCTTCTGCGATCCACGATCCGCCGCCGCCGCGGGCCGGGCGTCACCCGCAGCGGACGAGAAGGACCACTCAGATCAAGCCGAGCGCCCGCGCGCGCCGGACGGCCTCGCTGCGCCGGGAGACCGCGAGCTTGCGCAGGATGCTGCGGACGTGCGTCTTCACCGTGTTGATCGACACGTAGAGCGTCGCGGCGATCTCCTCGGTCGGCAGCATCGCGGCCATCTGGAGCAGGACGTCCATCTCCCGCTTGCTCAGCGGTTCCACCAGGACCGGTTCCTCCGCGGTGGCCGGCGTCGGCGCGGGCCGGGACGGCTCGTCGGTACCCGGCAGCCGGAACCGTTCGCGGAGTTCGGGGTCTTCACGGAGCAGACGTCTCAGCACCGGCGCGATCTCGTTGAACGGACGCCGCTGCGACTCGGGAGCCGCCGCGCGCAACGCGTGACGCAGCGCCCGGCGCGCCCGGTCGGCGTCCTGCTCGTCGGCGGCGATCGTCGCGAGCAACAGCCAGGCGTCGACCTGGACGGGTGCGGGCGCGCTGCCACCGGCCACCGCGCGTGCCAGCAGCCGTGCTTGCTCGGCGTCCCCGGCGGCCAGCCGTGCCGCGGCATGGACCACCGTGACGTCGTCGGTCTCCGACGGGGTCAGGGACCGGACCAGGGCCTCGGCCTCGGCCGGGTCTCCGGCGGCGATCGCCAGCCGGGCGCGGGCGATCGCGAGCTCCCGCGCCATCCAGAGCGGTGTATGTCGCTCATCGGCGCAGGCCTCCAGGATCGCGCGCGCCTCGCGGAACTCACCGCGGGCACGCAGCAGGCGCGCTTTGATCAGCGCGATGCCGGACGTCACGGCGGGATCGGCGGACGGATGCGCTGCGGCCGCGCGCAGGTGGTGCCAGGCCGGCTCGACCTCGTACCGCTCGGCAGCGACCCAGGCCAGCGTCAGCTCGGCGGCCTCGGCCCCGGAAGCGCCGGAAGCGCCGGAAGCGCCGGAAGCGCCGGAAGCGCCGGAAGCGCCGGAAGCGCCGGAAGCCGCCGAAGCCGCCTCGCCGGCGAGGGCGGCCGCCTGTCGGAGCCGGCCCCGGTGGGCTTCCACCAGCGCCAGCTGCTCCAGCGCGGACTTCCGCGGACCGGCGCAGCCCGCCGATCCGGCCACCGTGATCGCTTGACGCAGGGTTTCGACTGCCACGTCGACCAGGCCGAGCCGGCTCTCCGCCGCCCCGCGGGCGGTCAGCAGGACGGCGCGGATCTCGGCGCAGCGCGCCCGGAACTCCGGCGGGGCCCGGTCGAGCAGCACGTCGGCGACGTGGGCCGATCGCACCACGCGCGCGGACTGCTGATGCGCCGCCGCGAGGACGATCTCCAGCACGATCCCGGTCAGCGCGACCGGATCGGGACAGGGTGCACCGCCCTCGACCACCAGGCTTCGCGCGCGGTCGAGGAGGTGGATGGCCCGCTCGGAGTCGTTCTCGGCGACCGCGAGCGCCGCCTGGACCAGCGCGCTCTCCGGGGTCGGCGCGGCCTCCGGCACCGCGCTGAGCAGTTCCCCCGGCCGGCAACGCTGTCCGTGCAGCACGAGCTGCCCGATCGCGTAGCCGTGGATCGCGAGCGACGCGGCGGCGGTCGGGTCGCCCGCGGCGAACGCGTGCTCGACCGCGCGGGTGAGGTCGCCGCGGGCCGCGAACCAGCTCGCCGCGCGGCCGTGGAGCCGGGGACGCCGCTCCGGGGCGTCCAGCGCGAGCTGGGTGCGGAGCAGGTCGGCGAACAGCGGGTGGTAGCGGTACGCGGTGGCGTGGTCGTCGGTGGGCACGACGAACGCGTTCTTCCGGCGCAGGGCAGCCAGCACCCGCCGGCTGTCGCCGCGTCCGGTCACGGCCTCGGCCAGCGCCGGCGTGACCACGTCGAGGATGCTGGTCTCCAGCAGGAACGAGCGGACGTCGGCCGGCTGGTTCCGCAGTACCTCCCCGAGGAAGTACTCGGCGATCCCCGCGTCGTCGCCGGTCAGCTGCTCGACCTCACGGTCGGCGTCCGGTCGTCCGGAGAGCGCCATCGCGAGCAGCCGTAAGCCGGCGGCCCAGCCCTCGGTGCGCCGCAACAGCGCGGACAGCGCGCCGTCCGGCAACGAGATCCCGTGCAGGTCGAGCAGTTCGGCGGTCTCCGCAGGGGTGAACGCGAGGTCGCGGCCCCGGATCTCGGTCAACCGCCCGGCCAGCCGGTATCGGTGCAGGGGGAGCGGCGGGTCGGACCGTCCGATCAGGATAATGCGCAGGCGTTCGCCGGCATGGCGCAGGACGAAGTCCAGGTCGGCCGCCCACGGGTGCTGGTCGTCGAGGCAGGAGGTGCCGTCGAGAACCAGCATGACCGGCTCCGGTGCGGCCGCGATCTCACCCGCCAGCCAGGACAGGAACGAACGGTGTGTGGCGGCGCCGGGAAACGCGTGCTGGGTCGCGGTCGGCAGGTTCACCCCGGCCCTGCGGAGCGCTTCGACGACGTAGGCCCAGAACACGGCCGCCGCGCCGTCGCCCTCCTCGAGCGTGATCCAGGCGGCGGGTGCGCTGCTGGTCCGGATGCGCAGCCAGGAGGCGACGAGCTGGGTCTTCCCCGCTCCGGCGGAACCCACGACGACCGTGATCGGATCGTGTTCGGCAGCGGTGAGCGTGCCCCAGAGCCGGGATCGGGTGACCAGGAACGGCGGCGCTTCCGGAACGGCGAACTTCGACTCCAGGAGCGGGTCCTCGCCCGCTGGGACCGGGACCGGGTTGGTGGAGAGTGCGATTGCAACATCAGTAGCCACACGACCCCCAAGCGCCGGCCGACCCCGATGAATCCATCTCAGCCTGGCGTGGTCGCCGCGAGGGCGCATCACCCGATTCGGATAGTCCCGTTACCCTTCGTTTGCAGATCCAAACATCGGCGGCCGAAAAATTCAGAACCGGTCGCGCCGCAGCATCGCCTGGCTGGGCATCGTGTGCGCGGACGAGACGGCGGCGGCCGCGTAGTCCGCCGGGTGGGTCCGCTCCGGGCGATGCCGTGCGGCCAGCACCGCGAGCGCCACGCCCAGCGCGGAGATCACCGCGAGGACGGCGTTGGCCCGGGAGAACTGGTCCGCCACCGACGTGGCGTGGTCGGCGTCGGCGGCGGGTGCGGCGTTCCCGTAGACCGCCGCGACGACCGCGACCAGCACCGAGGCGCCGATGTAGCGGGCCATGTTCGAGATGCCCGATCCCGCGCCCACCTCGCTCTCCGGCACCGCGCTGGTCGCCAGCGAGGAGCACGGGCCGTTGGAGAGACCGAGCCCGGCCGCGACCGCGACCAGCGGCACGACGAATAGCGCGTACCCCCATCCGGGGTCGACCGGGACGAGCAGCACGAACCCCACCGTGCTGATCGCGAAGCCGGCGCCGACGACGACCCGGGTGCCCAGACGCCGGGCCAGGCCGACCACGGTCGGCGACACGAGCACGAGCGTCACGGTGAGCGGGAGCGTGGCCAGGCCGGCGCCCATCGGGCTCATCCCGAGCGTCGCCGGGTCCTGGAAATACAGGCTCACCAGGTACCCGAGCGCGTTGACGGTCCCGGCGCCGATCAGGATGCCCAGCGTGCCTGCCATCAGCAGCCGGTTGCGGAGCAGCTCCGGCGCCACCAGCGGCGACTCCGCCCGCCGCTCCGCGTAGAAGAACGCGACCGCCGCGACGATGCTGACGAGGAACGAGCCGAGCGTCGCCGGTGAGGCCCAGCCCCAGTCGCCGCCCTTGGTCACGGCGAGGACGAACGGCGCGAGCACCGCGGCGATCAGCACCGAACCGGTGATGTCGAGCTTGCCGGAGCGGCCGGCGTCCCGGGACTCGGCGACCGCCCGCAGCGTGATCGGGATGCAGATCGCGGCGAGCGCGGCGTCCAACCAGAACAGGCCTTGCCAGCCGGACAGCTCGGCCAGCGCACCGCCGATCAGCGGCCCGGCGGCGGCACCGACCGCGGACGCCGCACCCCACAGCGAGATCGCTCCGACCCGGCCGGAGCCCGCGGTGCCGAGCGTCAGCAGCGTGAGCCCGCAGGCGATGATCGTCGAGCCCGCGGCGCCCTGGACCGCGCGGCCGAGCACGATGCCGACCCCGTTCGCGGACAACGCGATCCAGACGCACGACGCGATGAACAGCGCCAGCCCCCAGAGGAACACCCGGCGGCGGCCGAGCAGGTCGCCGAGGACGCCCGCGGTGACGATCACCGCGGCGCCGACCAGGCTGTAGCCGGTCACCGCCCACTGCAGCGTCGACAGTGGCGCGTCGACGTCCCGGCTGATCGCCGGGAGCAGGATCGACACCGCCGACGTGTTCGCGTTCACGACCAGCGTCGACAGGCACGTGACGAGGAGCAGACTGCGGGCCGCGGGGCGGCTCGGCGCGGCGGCCACGTTCTCGGCACCGGACATCGGGCGTCCTTTCGTCGGCCTCTCCCGGACCCTCATGCTCGGCGTGCCGCACCCCGCGGCGGCTCATCCCCGGCGGGTGACGCCCGGCCCGCGATGGCGCGGCACGGTGGAATCGCCCGCCAGGGGTGAGGCCCCCGGGCGGGTCTTCGACCACCGTGGGAGATCCGCGGTGCTCCGGTGTGCCGCCCGGCCGAGGAGCAGGATCGATGACGCAAGCGCCGTACCGGCCCTGGCCGAGGCGCTCCCCGGCCGTCGACGCGGAGGATCTCCGCAGCCGTCTGGAGCGTGCCACCGGGGAGGCCGCCCGCTCCGGCTTCGACGGGATCCTGGCGACACCCGGGCCCGACCTCCGCTACCTGTGCGGGTACACGCCCGCGTCGGGCGCCGACCGGCTGACCGTCCTGGTCCTGTCGCCCGGCCAGGACCCGACGCTGGTCGTGCCCCGTCGGGACGAGCGGGCCGCCGCGGCGTCGCCGGCCGCGGCGGCCCTCACTGTCGTTGCCTGGGACGACACGGACGGCCCGTACCGGCCCCTGAGCGACCTGCTGGACCCGGCGGGCGTCTACGCGGTGTCGGACTCGGCCTGGGCGCGTCACCTGCTCGGCATCGAGCGCGTCGCACCGGCGGTCGTCTTCCACCCGGTCTCCGAGGCGTTGCCGATGCTGCGCGCGCTGAAGGGTGAGGAGGAGGTGGCGCAGTTGGAGATGGCTGCGGCCGCCGTCGACTTCGCGTACGCGGACGTCGTGCAGGGGCGCTTCGCCGGCCGCACCGAGCAGGAGGTGACCGCCGACCTCGCCCGATGCCTGTACGGACGCGGTCACTCCCGGGTGGACGCCGCAGTGGCCACCGGTCCGTCCGGTGCCGATCCGCTGCACACTCCCGGCCACCGGCCGATCCAGTTCGGTGACGCGGTCGTGCTGCGTCTCGGCGGCGTCGTCGACGGGTACCGCGCGGACCTCGTCCGGACCGTCAGCGTCGGGCCGCCGAGCCCGGAGCTGCACCGGTTCCACGACGCCGTGTACCGCGCTCAGCAGGCAGCGACCGACGCGGTCCGGCCCGGCGTGCCCGGCCAGGACATCGAGCGGGCCGCGCGGCGGGTACTGCTCGACGCCGGGCACGCGAAGGCCCACTGCGCCGCGCACGGCGTCGGCCTCACTGCCGACGAGCCGCCGTGGCCGGTCGAGGGCGACGTCCAGCCGCTCAACGTCGGCATGTGTTTCGCGTTCGAGGTCGGCGTCCACCTGACCGGCCGGTTCGGCGTCCGGCTCGGGGACGTCGTCACCGTGACCCGGGCGGGCCGACGCGTGCTGAATCGGGCGCCGCACGAGCTCGCGGTCGTGTACTGATCCGACACGGGCGTCCGGCGACGGACGCGGAGAGGACCCTCATGGTTACCGGAACATCGGCCACCGTCGCGCCGCCGGAGGTGGCGCCGGCCCCACGACGCGGGATCCGCCCGTCGTCGTTCCTCAACATCTATCTCGGACTCTTCGTCGGAGCACTCGCCGGCCTGGCGGCCGTGCTGATCCGGCGGCGCCTGCGCGGAGGATGACGCCGGTCCGCGCCACGCTGCTGCGGTCGGCGGGCACGACGACGCTGCTGTTCGCCGTGTACTACGCCGCTCCGGGATTCTCGGCGCGCACGAGTTGGAGCGCGATCGTGCTGGTCGCGGTCGGAACCGTCGGAGTGGCCGCCGTTCTGGCCTGGCAGACCCGCGTGATCGCGCGCTCGGAGACACCGCGGCTGCGGGCGATCGACGCGTTGGCCGTCTCGGCGCCGTTGTTCCTGGTGACGTTCGCGACCGCGTACCACGTCCTGTCCGGGGTGGACCCGGAGAGCTTCACCGAGCGGCTGTCCCGCCACGACGCCCTGTATCTGACGATCACCGTGTTCTCGACGACGGGATTCGGGGACATCGCCCCGGTCAGTGCCCCCGCGCGGCTGCTCGCATCGGTGCAGATGATCGGCAACATGATCTTCCTGGGGCTCGGGATCAGGGTGCTGGTGACGGCCGCCCAGATCGGGGCGAAGGGCCCACCGCGCTTTCCGTCCGATGACCGGGTCGACACGTCCGGGTGAGTGGATTCTTTCCGACCGGCCGCGGCAGCACCGCGGCGAACCGGACGGTTCCGTCGCTGTCCCGGATCGCGCTCTCCAGGCTCAGATCGTCGGTGGCGCGGACGACCAGGACCAGCGCACTCCGCTCCGGACCGAGCGCGGCGCGGAGCCCGGCGAGTTCGTCGAACTCCGATCCGTCGGTAAGGGGCCGGGCGGACGCCCTCGACGTGCCGAGCAGCAGCACGTCGGTCACGTCCTCCTCGCGAAGCGCACCGCCGCCGTCCGCGACGAGCAAGGTCGCGCGAACTACCGTCGTCGCCTCGGTGGCAGCGATGCGCTCGGCGACCGCGGCCAGTCCGGTCGCCAGGGCATCGGTGGGGAAGTCCGCCACCAGCAGTCGGGTGCGGTCCGTGCCGCTCATCTAGGTCTCCCTGCCGCGTCCGATGTGCCCCGCCATAGACGGTGTTCCTCACCCAGGCCGTTGCAAACCGCCCACGCGAGGTTGCTCACCGGTGTGCGTAGCGCCAGGTAGTGCCCCCATTTCGGAGCGACAAAAGCGCCCGTATCCCGTATCTTCGGGCGGGGCAGACCGGGCCGAGACGCCGCTAGGGGGCAGCGATGAGTGATCCGGTCGCCGTTCCCCGCCCCCCACCGCACCACCTCGTCCGCCCGCGCTTGACCGAGCTGCTCGGCCGTCGTCCGCTGACGACCGTGGTGGCGGAGGCGGGCGCGGGAAAGACCGCGCTCGTCGCGGACTGGGCGCTGACCGGTCCGGTTGCCGGTCCGGTCGCCTGGCTCACGGTCGACGCGGACGCGGACCCGCCCGACTGGGCGTCGGTGGTGGCGGCGCTCCGCCCTACGGTGCCCGCGCTGCCGGTCGGCGCGGATCCGAACCCGGCCGAGTTAGCGGCAGCGCTCGCGGCGCGCGGCTCACCGGTCGTCCTGGTCGTCGACGGGGCGGACCGGATCCCCGACCCGGTCGGGATCGGCCTGGACCGGCTGGTACGCGCCGCGCCGGACGCCGTCCGCCTGATCCTGCTCGGCCGCACCGCCCCACCGCTTCCCACCTATCGCTACCGCCTGTCCGGTGACCTCACCACGATCGACGGCCGGGACCTGGCGCTCCGCCTCGACGAGATGTCCGCACTGCTCGGCCGGTACGGGGTACGCGTGTCGGCGGCGGAGGCCGACGCGCTCTACCGGCGCACCGAAGGCTGGGCCACCGGGGTCTGCCTGCATGCGTCGGCGGTCCACCGGGGCCTCGAGACCACGCACCGGCTCTGCGGCGAGTACCTCCGTGCCGAGGTGCTCGCCGACCTGCCGCCCGCACTGCAGGACCTGCTGCAACGCCTCTCCGTGCTGGACGTCGTCGAGGTGCGGCTCGCGGAGTGGCTGACGGCGCGGTACGGCGTCCGGGCGACGCTGGAGGAACTCGTCGCGCGCAACGCGTTCGTCCGCCCGGCCGGCGACGACACCTACCGGATCCACCCGCTGCTCCGGGACGTTCTCGCGGACGACCTCGCCGCCCGGCACCCGAGCGCGGTCGCCGCGCTGCACAAGGGCGCCGCGTTCTGGTACGCGGAGCGGCACCGGCCCGCCGAGGCGGTGGCGCACGCCGCCCGCATCGACGAGTGGCAGTACGCCGCCGAACTCGCCGTCGACCAGCTCGGCGTCGGCTGGCTGGTGGGAACGCTCGACGAGGCCGGGCCGGGCGCTGTTCTCTCCGAGCTTCCGGCGCAGACGCCAGGTGGGGCGGCGGCGGTCGTCCGGGCCGCGATCGCACTCGGCCGCCACGACCTGGGTGCCGCAGGCACCGCGGCGGCGAACGCGGCGGTGCTGGTGGACGAGCGGTCGGCGCCGCATCGTTCGGCGCTGGCCGCCGTCGATCTGCTGCTGGCCCGCCGCACCGGGGACGTCGTGGCCGCACAGGACGCGGCGATGCGGCTGGACCTGCTCGCGGTGGCGCACGGACCGGACGACGCGCTCGCCGACGATCGGACCCGCTCGCTCCTGCTGGCCAACCTCGGTGCGGCCCAGCTGTGGACCGGCGACCTCGGTGGCGCGCGCCGGATGCTGGAACGCGCCGCCCGCGCCGGGACCGGCCACGGGGTCCACGATGCCGAGGGCCAGCTCGCGCTGCTGGAGCTGGCCGAGGGGTCGCTGGGGCGCGCCGAGCGCCAGGCGGCCGGTGCGCTGTCGGCGGCCGACGCGGCCGGTGTGCGCCCGGTGGCGCGGCTGGGGGCGGCGAGCGTCGCCCTGGCGATCATCGCGTTCGAGCACCACGACCTCGCGACGGCCCGCGCGCACCTGCCCCGGGCGCTGACCGCGGTCGACGCCCGCCACGACCCGACGACCGCGCTGGCGCTCGTGCTGCTGCGGGCCGGGGCGTCGACCGCGCGGGGGGACGGCAAGCAGGCGCTCGCCGTGCTCGCCGGATTCCGGGCGCTGGCGGCCGGGTGGCGTGCGAACCCCGAGGCCGAGCACCGGATCGACCTGGCGTCCGCCCGTGCCCACCTGACGCTGGGGCACCTGGACAAGGCCCGCCGTCTCGTCGCCGCGGTACCCGAGTCGCCCTGCCGGACGCTCGTCCACGGCCGGCTCCTGCTCCTGACCGGAGAGTTCGGCCGGGCGGCCGACCTGCTGGCCGGCACGCACGCGCAGGATCTCGGCACCGACGCCGGGGTTCGGCTCGCGTTGCTCCGGGCGGAGGTGGCGTTCCTGACCGGCGCGATCGACGCGGCCGAACGTGGGGTCGCGGAGGCGCTGGCGGAGGCGCGTGTGGACGAGCGTCGCCGCCCGTTCGTCGACGCCGGGCCGTGGTTACGCCAGCTGATCGACCGGCAGCCGGCGCTGGCCGATCCGTATGCCCGGCTGTTCCGGGCCCCGGCCGAACCGTCGGCCGTCCGGGACGCCGATCCGCAGCCCGAGATCACGGTTCCGCTGACCGCGCGGGAGACCGAGGTCGTGAGCAGGCTCGCCCAGGGACTGTCCACCACCGACATCGCGCGCGAGCTCAACCTCTCGGTCAACACGGTGAAGAGCCATTTGAAGTCCGTTTACCGCAAGCTGGGGACGTCCGACCGGAGCGCGACCTCCCGCCGCGCCCGCGAGCTGCACCTCGTCGACGACGTCGCGGACGGCCGGAGCGGATTCACTCCCGCGGGGTGATCCCCGGCCCCGTCCCTGACGAGACGCTCTCCCCGCGGATCCCACCGGTGGGGGTTCCCGAGCGACAGGGGAAGGGCATCGATGGCTACCGAGTCTGCGGTGGGGACGGTCGGACGGAGTTCGGCCTGGATGGTGGAGGCCGCACTGGGCTTCCTGTGGATCGTGCTGGGCGTGGCCGTCCTGGCCTGGCCGGAGGCGACGATCCGGGTGGTCGCGGTGCTGCTCGGTCTCGGGCTGCTGGCCGTCGGCGTGATCCGGGTGCTGCTCGGGCTCGTCGCGGGACGCCGCCTCGGCTCGATCGTGGTCGGTGTGGTGCTCGCGGTCGGTGGCGTGCTGTGCCTGGCCGACGTCGCCACCGGCAAGGGCGCGCTCGCGTTCCTGGTCGCGGCACTTTGGGTGATCGACGGCGCGGCCGAGCTGGTCCTCGCGGTCGGGGCGCGCGGCAGCGATCGGATCTGGCTCTTCGTCGTGGGCGGCCTGACGGTCGTGGCCGGCATCGCGTTCCTGGTGTGGCCCCAGCTCTCGCTGGCCTCGATCGTGCTCACGATCAGCATCGCCGCGATCGTGATCGGGTTCTGCCAGATCGGGTTCGCGGCGTCGCTGCGGCGCTCCGGCGCCTGACCTCGTCAGTGCACGACGGCCAGCGTGTGGCTGGTCGTGTTCAGACGCCGTCCGCCGTCGTCGGTGACCGTGACGATGTCCTCGATCCGGACGCCGAAGTGGCCCGGCAGGTAGACGCCCGGTTCGATCGAGAAACACATACCCGGTTCCAGCTGCTGCTTCTCGCCCTCGACGATGTAGGGCGGCTCGTGCGTGGTGAGCCCGATCCCGTGGCCGGTGCGGTGGACGAAGTGTTCGCCGTAGCCGGCCGCGGTGATGTACTGCCGCGCCACCCGGTCGATCGACTCACACGTCACGCCGGGGCGGACCGCCAGGAACGCGGCTTCCTGTGCCCGGCGGACGACCTCGTGGACCTGCCGGACCTCGGCGGACGGCTCGCCGATGCTGACCGTCCTGGTGGTGTCCGACCCGTAGCCGGCCTTGATGCCGCCGAAGTCCAGCACGACGGCGTCGCCCTCGCGCATCACCCGGTCACCGGCCTCGTGGTGCGGGTTCGCGCCGTTGGGGCCGGACCCGACGACCGTGAAGTCCACCTCCGAGTGCCCGTGTTCGGTCAGCAGGTCGGCGAGGTCGCGCGCCACCTCGGTCTCCCGGCGTCCGGCGAACCGGACGTCGAGGATCTGGTGGTACGTCGCGTCGGCGGCCGCCCCGGCTGCGGCCAGGCGCTCCAGCTCGTCGGCGTCCTTGATCGCCCGCAGCATCGGGAGTGCGGTGGTCAGTGGCGCGTATCCGGTACCGGGCAACCGGTCCTGGAGCCCGAGCAGCTGGAGCGACCAGGCCGAGTCGGAGATCGCGTAGCGTCCGCCGGGATCGAGCACCCCGGCGGCGAGCCGGTACGGATCGCCGCCGTCGGACCAGTCGCGGAGCGTCAGGCGCGTCGCGGCGGGCGCCGCCTCGGCGTCCGGACGCTCCAGGGTCGGCACGATCAGCGTCGGGTCACCGTCGACCGGGACGACGAGCAGCGTGAGCCGCTCGGTGATCGCCACCGGGGCGTAGCCGGTCAGGTAGAGCAGGTCCGGGCCGGGTGTCGCCAGGATCCCGTCGAAACCGGCCTTCCCGGCGGCTCGGGCGGCCCTGGCCATCCGGGCGCTGAAGTCGTCGGGCGTGAACGGAGCCGGCTCGGCGGTCGCGCGGTGCGCGGTGCCGCGCAACGGCCGCCGCTGATCGGGGTGCGTCACGGGGAATCCCCTCTAGGAGTACCGCAGGCCGTCGCGGTAGCGCTCGAACGTGGCCAGCTGGTCCGGGCAGTAGACGCTGAGCACGATCGCCTCGGCCCGGACCAGGTTGCGGGCGACCAGCACCGGCCGGACGCCGACGTGCGCGGCGCCGTTGGTCAGCTGCAGGTTCCAGATCGCCTTCTCGAACGCTCCGCCCGGATCGCGGCACGGGAAGCCGCCATCTGTGCCGAGCGTCTGCACGAGGAAGTCCCGGGACGGCGTGGGGAGCCCGGCGTCCTCCAGCGCGGCGATCGTCTGATCGGCCTTCACCCTCGCCACGCTGTTGTCGGTCGCGGTCGGGAACACGATCAGCGCCCAGATCGCCAGCAGGACGAACGCGGTGGCGATGACCGCGTACAGGATGACGCGGTTCCGGTCGTGCGCCGATGCTTCGGTCTCGACGGACATCAGATACTCCTCACACCGTGGCTTCAGCCGGGGTTTCGGGCTCGTCCGGCGTCGCTGTCTTCCAGCTCGGCTTCCGGAACCGGTAGAGCAGGAACGGGACGAGCAGGCCGATCACGACGACCCCGGTCCCCACGATCAGGATGTAGCTGGCCGGGTTGCCGCCACCGAACTGGGACGGCGGAACGAACCCGATGAGGAGCGCGGCCAGCGAGGCGAAGAATCCGACGCCGCAGAGCAGGCCGAGCGCCGGCGCGCGGTAACCGCGCGGGTGGTTCGGCTCGAGCCGCCGCAGCCGCACCGCCGCGATGAACATCAGCAGGTACATGATCAGGTACACCTGCGTCGTCATCACCGAGAAGATCCAGTACACGCTGGAGACGTCCGGGATCAGCCCGTACGCCAGCGCGATCACGGTCGTGAGCACGCCCTGGGTGACCAGGATGTTCTGCTGGACGCCGTGCTTGTTCATCTTCTGCAGGAACGGCGGGAGGTAACCCTGCTGGCGGCTGATCAGCAGCAGGCCCTTGGACGGGCCGGCCAGCCAGGTCAGCATGCCGCCCAGCGACGCGCAGACGATCATCAGCGCGAGGATCGGCGTGAGGAACTCGATCCCGAACTCGGCGAAGAATCCCTGGAACGCCTGCATCAGCCCGGCGGTGAGGCTCAGGTCCTCGGCCGGGATCACGAAGCTGATCGCCAGCGCCGGCAGGATGAAGATCGCCAGGACCAGGCCCATCGCGAGGAAGATCGCCCGCGGGAACTCCTTGCCGGGCTTGCGCAGCGACGACACGTGGACGGCGTTCATCTCCATGCCGGAGTAGCTCAGGAAGTTGTTGACGATGAGGACGAGGCTCGCCAGCCCGGCCCACTCCGGCAGCAGGTGCCCGGCGTCCATCGGGGCCGCGGAGTCGTTGCCCTGGAGCAGGTAGACGATGCCGAGCACGACCAGCGCGACGCCGGGGATCAGCGTCCCGATGATCAGGCCGCTGCTCGCCAGCCCGGCCAGCGCTTTGGTGCCGCGCGAGGAGACGTAGACGCCCAGCCAGTACACGATGATGATCACCGCGGCGACGTACACGCCGTTGCTGGCCAGGTCGGGGGCGAAGACGTAGGCCAGCGTGCTCGCGACGAACGACAGCAGGCTCGGGTAGTAGAAGATCGTCATCGCGAACTGGCACCAGACGGCCAGGAAGCCGGCCGGGGATGAGATGCCGCGGGTGACCCAGTTGTAGACGCCGCCCGACCAGCCGGACGCCAGCTCCGCGGAGACCAGCGACGTCGGTAGCAGGAAGACGATGGCGGGAACCAGGTAGAGGAACACGCAGGCCAGCCCGTAGACGGCCATCGTGGGGGAGGGCCGCAGGCTGGCGACCGACGAGGTCGTCATGAACGCCAGCGCGGTCCAGGCGATGAACTGCGGGTTGGTGGCGACCGTGCGGACCTTGTCGACGGCCGAGCCGGACCCGCCCGACCCAGAGGCGCGCGGCTCGACCGAGTCCGCGCCACTCAACGCATCCGTACTCATGCGTCCTCCGTTAGCCTCGTAGTGTCAGCCACGGTCGCCGCCCGCCGAGGGCGTGGCTTCATCCGCGCGGAGTGAGCCTGCGGTGGTGTCGGCTGTGGACGCCTCCGCCCCGGCCGGCCGCCACATGAGGCGGACGACGACGGCGGCGAACAGCGTGAACACACCGGCGGCCAGGATCGCCCGGCCGATGCCGATCGCCTCGACCTGCCGGAACGCGGCCTCGGGGGCGCCCTCAGCGGCGTCGTCGGGGCGGAAGGCCTGCGACACCGCCATCAGCACGGCGACGCCGAGCGCGCCGCCGAGCATGCTGGTCATCTTGAACAGGCCGGCCGCGGTTCCGGCCAGCCGTTCCGGCGGCCCGGCGACCGCGGTGTCGGACAGCGGGATCGACAGCAGGCCCAACCCGGCGCCGACGACGACCAGCCCGGACGCCAGCAGCGCGTACGAGTAGTCGCGGCCGATCAGCCCGACGATCACGGTTCCGACGCCGATCGTCAGCAGGCCGGCGACGACCGGCAACCGGGCTCCGCGTCGCCTGCTGAGCCGCCCGCCGAGCGGGTTCACCGCGAGGATCGTCACCGTGGACGGCAGGAGCAGCAGCCCGGCGGCCACCGCGCTGTACCCCTCCACGTCCTGCAGGTGCAGCGTGAGCAGGAACGTGGTCCCGGCGAAGACCATGTTCATCACGGTGTTCGCGACCAGCGCGCCGTCGAACGACCGCACGCGGAACAGCGCTAGGTCGACCAGCGGAAACCGGGCGCGGTTCTCCCGCACGACGAACACGACGATCAGCACCGCGGTAGCGGCGAACAGCGCGAGCACCAGCGGGTGGGTGAAGCCGAGCTCCTGTCCCTCGGTGCAGCCGTACAGCAGGCAGAACGCCGCGAGGGCGCTGGTGAGGATGCCGGAGACGTCCAGCCGGCGCGGTACGGCCCGGTCGGTGGACTCCGCGGTTCCGTAGCCCACCAGCGCGAGCGCCACCACGGCCAGCGGTGCGTTCACCCAGAAGATCGACCGCCAGCCGATCGTGTCGGTGAGCAGGCCGCCGACCGCCGGACCCGCCGCCTGGCCGACCCAGGCCACGGCCATCCACGCGCCGAATGCGGTGGGTTGCTGCGCTCGCGGGAACATCGCCGGGATCAGGGCCAGGGTCGCGGGCAGGATCAGCGCGGCGCCGATGCCCATCAGCGCGCGCCCGGCGATCAGGCCGGCGACCCCGGACGGAAACGCGGCGAGCAGCGCGGTGACGCCGAACGCGACCAGCCCGGCCTGGAGCATCCGGCGTCGGCCGTAGAGGTCACCCAGCCGCCCGGTCGCGAGCACCAGCGCGCCGGTGACCAGGCTGAACGCGTTGTTCGCCCACTGCAGGGCGGTCAGCGAGCCACCGATGTCCCGGGAGATCGTCGGCACGGCGACGCCGAAGTCCGCGAACGCCAGCCAGACCAGGCCCGCGGCCGTGCACATCCCCACCAACCCGACCCAGCGTCGGCTGTCCCCGGCCATCGGCGCCCCTTCCGGTCGTCCGGGATGCACGGGACCACAGGGGACACAGGACTGAATTCACCCGCAGTGGGTGAAGTACCGACACCGCCGTCCTGCGGATGATCCGGCCACGCCACCCCTCGCGAACGAAGGAAGCTCCGGATGACGACTGACATCTCCCTCGACGTCGGCGGGCTCCGCGACCGTGTCACGGCTCTCATGCCCAGGGCCCGCGCTGACCTGGCCGAACTGGTCGCGTTCCGATCGGTCGCCGATCCGAAGCAGTACCCGCCCGAGGAGTGCGAGCGGGCCGCCCAGTACCTGATCGACGCGTTCGGGGAGGCCGGGCTGCGCGACCTGGTGGCCTATCCGACGCCCGACGGCAGCAAGGCCGTTTTCGGTCAGGCGCCGGGCCCTCCCGGTGCGCCCACGGTGCTCCTCTACTGCCACTACGACGTGCAGCCGCCGCTGGACGAGGGCGCGTGGCTCACGCCGGTGTTCGAGCTCACCGAGAAGGACGGGCGGTGGTACGGACGCGGCGCCGCGGACTGCAAGGGCAACATCGCGGCGCACCTCACCGCGCTCCGGGCGCTGGGCGGGAACCTCCCGGTGACCGTCAAGCTCATCGCCGAGGGCTCGGAGGAGCAGGGCACCGGTGGGCTGGAGGAGTTCGTCCCCGCGAACGCGGACCTGCTCCGCGCGGACGCGATCCTGGTCTGCGACGCCGGTAACTTCGCGGTCGGCGTCCCGACGCTCACGACGACGCTGCGCGGCCTGGCGAACGTCGTGGTCACGGTGCGAACGCTGAACAGCGCCGTGCACTCCGGACAGTTCGGCGGCGCCGCTCCGGACGCGCTGCTGGCGCTCATCCAGATGCTCGCGACGCTGCACGACGCCGACGGGAACACAACGGTCCGTGGCCTGCCGCGCGACCAGACCTGGCCGGGCGTCGACTACCCCGCCGACCAGTTCCGGGTGGACGCGAACGTGCGGCCAGGCGTCGGGCTGATCGGCTCCGGCTCACCCGCCGACCTGCTCTGGGCCCGGCCGGCGCTGACCGTGCTCGGGATCGACTGCCCGCCGGTCGTCGGGTCGTCGGCGGCCGTCCAGCCGGAGGCCAGAGCCCGGCTGAGCCTGCGGGTACCGCCGGGCCTCGACGCGACGGCCGCGCAGCAGGCGCTGGTCGCACACCTGCGCGCGGTCGCGCCCTGGGGCGTCGACCTCGACGTGGAGCCGGAGTCGTTCGGCCAGCCGTTCTCCGGTGCGACCGAGGGCCCGGCCTACGCGGCGCTGCAGGACGCGCTGGAGCAGTCGTACGGGCGGCCGCTGACGACGCAGGGCCAGGGCGGGTCGATCCCGCTCTGCAACGTCTTCCGCGAGACCTATCCGGACGCCGAGATCATGATCCTCGGCGTGGAGGAGCCGCGGTGCCTGATCCACGCCCCGAACGAGAGCGTCGACCCGGCGGAGATCGCGGCGATGGCGCTGGCCGAGGCGCTGTTCCTGCTGCGGTTCGGCGCGGCCGGGTAGCGCGGGGTGCTGGCGGCCGACGTCACGGCCGCGCTGACGATCCCGGCCTGGTTGGACGCTGCCTCGGCGGCGGTCGGCGGCCTGTTCGGCGCGCTGACCGCCCGCCAGGCGGGCCTTGACCTGATGGGCTCGGTGGTCATCGCGGTCGCTACCGGTCTCGGCGGCGGGCTGCTGCGCGACACGCTCCTGCAACGCGGGACGCCGGTCGCGCTCACGAACCCGTGGCTGATCTCCACCGCGCTGGTCGCAGCGCTCGGCGGCATCCTGTTCGCCCGGGTCGCCACCCGGCTTTCCACACCGTTCGCCCTGCTCGACGCGCTGTTCCTCGGCGTCTACTCGGTGGTCGGGGCGGACAAGGCGGTGCGGGCGGAGCTTCCGCTGGTGTCGTGCGTCCTGCTCGGCGTGATCACCGGCGTCGGCGGCGGTGTGCTCCGGGACATCCTGGTCGGCGACCGGCCGGTCCTGCTACGACCCGGCGCGGTGTACGCGACCGCGGCGGCCCTCGGCGCGACGCTCTACGCGGTCCCGGTGTCGCTCACCGGAAACGCGGGCGTCTGGTTCGGCCCCGCGGTCGCGCTCGTCGTCGCGCTGCGGCTGGGCGCGATCCGTCTGGGGTGGAGCACGCCGTCGCCGGAGGCCGTCGACGCCCGGGTCGCCGCCGTCGCGGCGCTGCCCGCCCGCCTGGCCCGCCGCGTCCCCATCCGCCGCCCGCACCGCATCGACCCACCGGAGCGCTAGCTCAGGGGGACGCGGACGCCGGGGCTGGCGGGGGCGGCGTGCAGTTCGAGTTCGTCGGCCACGAAGCCGTCCGGCAGCGTGAACACGACGGTGACGGTCGCCGTCTCCTGCGGCTCCAGCGGCGTCAGCCCGACCGCGCCGTTCACGCCGTGCTCGTCGGCGCTCACCAGCTTCTGGCTCTCGCTGAAGAACGAGACGTAGGCCGAGGTGCGGTTGCGGACGACGAGCGTGACCGCGAGCTTGCCCGGCCCGGCAGGCCGGATCGAGCGGAGCTTCATCTCCAGGTCCCCGTCGGTGACCGCCGTGGTCGACCCGACGCTGGGTTGCGCGGTCGTCGAATTCGGCCCCGGCTCGTCGTCGTCGGAGCCGAGGAACCGGATCGCACCGGTCGTCACCGCCCATAACACGAAGATCAGCGTGAGCAGCACGATTCCGATCACGAGGACCCGGCCCCGGGGGACGGGGCTGCGATGACCGGGTTCGTACGAGGGCGGCGCCACAGGCAGGTCCCAACGACGGCGGGTCGAAGCCAACCCAGTATCCCCGCAAAACCCTCACCCGACCGGCTCTCCCGGCGGTCGGCTCGGGAGACGGATGCAGAAGCGCGTGCCGTGGGGCTCGGCCGTTTCCGCGGTGATCGTGCCGTGATGGGCCTCAACGATCGCTTTGGTGACCGCGAGCCCCAGCCCGGTGCCCTTGATCCCGCGGTCCAGCGCCGTGGACGCGCGGAAGAACCGTGTGAACAGCTGGGGCAACTCGTCGGCGGGGACGCCGATCCCGGTGTCGGCGACTGCGATCTCCACACCGCCGTCCACCGGCTTGCCGCTGACCGAGACGGTGCCGCCCGCCGGGGTGTACTTGACCGCGTTGCTGAGCAGGTTGTCCAGCACCTGGCGCAGACGGGTGGCGTCACCGTGGACGGGCAGGTGCGCGGCGAGGTCGGTGACGAGCGTCAGGCCCTTCGTGTCGGCCTCGGGGCGGTGGTCGCCGAGCGCCTCGCGGACGAGTTTGGTCGCCGACAGCGGGCGCGCGTCGAGGCGCACGTGGCCGGCGTCGATGCGCGCGAGCTCCAGCAGCTGGTCGACGAGCTGCTTGAGGTGGGCGCTGGTGCGATCGATGACCTCGGCGTAGGCGCGGTGCTCGGCCGGCAGATCGGGGTCGTCGAGCAGCAGCTCGGTGTACCCGCGGATCGTGCCGATCGGATTCCGGAGCTCGTGGCTGACGACCGCGACGAGCTCGTCCTTCATCCGGTCGAGGTCGCGTAGCTTGGCGACCTGCTGCTGCTCGGTGGCGAGCAACTGCTCGCGGCGTTCGGCCAGCAGACGACGCTCGGTGACGTTCGTCGAGATCCCGTCGACGACCAGCCGGTCACCCTCCGGGCGTGGGACCGCACGGGTCCAGATCCACCGGGTCTCGCCGTCGAAGCCACGGATGCGGTACTCGACCTCGGCGGTGCGTCCGGCGCGGATCGCGGTGGAGAACTCGGCGAACGGCGGCTGGTCCTCCGGGTGCAGACGCTCGCTGAGGATCGCGCCCGCGTTGGCGCCTCCGGGAAGGGCTGCGCCGAACACCCCGGCGCTGTTCGGGCTCGTATAGACCTCCCGGACCGCCCCGTCCGGTCCGAACTCCACCGTCCACAAGAAGTCTTCGATCTGCGCGGCGACGCGCTCGAAGTCCCGGCGGGCCGCGGCCAGTGCGAGCGCGAGGTCCTCGGTGCGGCGCCGAGCCAGATAACGTCCGATCCGGGCGCAGACACCGTCGAGCATGATCAACGTGTCCGCGTCCGGGGGGTCTGTCCCGTTCAGGCAGAACAGGACGACACCCGACACCGTGTCCGCGGTCGGGACCGGTAGCCCGATCCGGATCCGGACGTCCTCCTCCTGCGGATCGGTGACGATCGTGGACCGGTTCTCCCAGACTTCCCGGGCGAGCGGGTCGACGGCGTCACCCGGGTCGGGGCCGTCGGTGCCGAACCTCCGCGCGTGACCGCAAGGGCTGCCGCCCGGATTCACCCAGCGGCTGATCCGGACCGGGCGGGGAGACTCCTCGTCCAGTTCCCAGTACTCGCCGCACGACCAGCCCAACCCACCGGCGACCGCGGCCAGCGCGGCGCCGGCGGCCTGGTCCGCCGAGGTCGCGTCGGCGAGCGCCTGCGCGACGGCCTGCTCGGCCCGCCGCAGCGCCTCGGCCCGGTGGGCGTCGGTGATGTCGTGCAGCGCGACGACGGCGCCGAGGCGGCGTCCGTCCGGGGTGTCGATCGGCCTGCCGTTCGCGAGGAACCGCCGGGCGGACACACCCGGTGCGGTGATCACCATCTCCTGCCCGTCGACGACCTGGCCGGAGAACGCGCGGGTGAGCGGGTTCTCGTCGGGCTCGAGCGGGGTGCGTCCGTCGGGGCCGTGCAGGTCGTAGGTTAGGGCCCAGGTCTCCGCGTCCAGCGGCTGGATGTTCGTGCCGTGCATCCGCAGCAGGGCCTGGTTGAACAGCGCGAGCCGCCCCGCGCTATCGCACGCGACCACCCCGGTGTCCAGGCTGTCGAGGAGCGTCTGGAGGAACGTGCGTTCGTCGGCCAGCCGCTGCCGTTCGTGCTCCAGGGCGGCACGGGCCGACAGCCGGTCGGTGATGTCCCGGATGAACGCGTGAAACATCGTCGTGTCCCGGTCGCCGCTGACCTGGAGCGTCAGCTCGATCGGGAACTCCCGGCCGTCCCGGTCCACCGCGGCGAGTTCGAGACGCTGCCCGGCGAGCGTGGACCGCCCGGTCGCCCGGACCCGCTCCAGGCCACGCTCGTGGGCCTCGCGGAACCGCTCCGGCACGATCAACCCGGTCAGGCCCTGCCCGACGGCCTGGGCCGCCGACCACCCGAACATGCCTTCGGCCGCGGCGTTCCACGCGGCGATCGACCCGGACGGGCTGATCGCGACGTAGGCGTCCAGCGCGGTGTCGAGGACACGCTGCCTGCGGTTCGCGGACTCCGCGAGCCGCCCGTTGGCCTGCCGCAGCGCGATCTCCGCCTCGGCCGCCGCGGCGAGGTCGGCGAGCGTGGCCAGGTCGAGGTCGGTCCAGGTCCGTGGACGGGTGTCCATTACGCAGAACGTCCCGAGGACGTGTCCCTCTGGGCTGCTCAGCGGGATGCCGGCATACGCCACGACGCCGCCGGCCACCGCGGGGTCGTCCCGGAGCCGGTCGTCCAGCCGGGCGTCGCCGACGACGAGGGCGGCGTCCTCCAGCACGACGTGCCGGCAGAACGAGCGCTCGAGCGGCGTCTGCCGCTCACCGGTCAGGCCGTGGGCGCTCGCGAAGAACTGCCGGTCGGCTTCCACCAGCGAGACGAGCGCGATCGGCGCCCGCAGCCAGCGGGCGGCCAGGCCGGTGAGGCGGTCGAGGATCGGAGCGGACGTCGTCTCCGACAGACCGGTCGCCCGCAGCGCCTGGAGCCGGGCGGGGTCGTTCAGCCGGCCCGCCGCGGTCCCCGACCAGACCTCCTCCGCCACATCTCTTCCCGATCGGCCGGGTGGCAGGCTCGTTGAGCAGTTCCGTCAGGCCGGTGTTCTGCCCCTACGCGGACGCCGGGTCGGCGAGCCCGCCAGCCGACCGTTCTCGACCAGCGCGGCAGCGACGTCGGCGAGCTTCTGGTTGGACCGCTGCGACGCGACGGAGAGCAGCTCGAACGCGTTCTCGGCGGAGATCCGGTGGCGCTCGATCAGGATGCCCTTGGCCTGGCCGATGAGATCCCGGGTGCGCAGCGCGGCGTGCAGGTGGTCGGCGTGGCGGGCCTCGGCGAGCACCGGTGCGGCGACCGCGCCGCAGACGGTCGCGAGCGTCACGTCCTGATCAGGGATGGACGTGCCGCGGGCGTAGAGCGTCAACAGGCCGTCGACGCCGAGCGGGACGCCGAGTACCGCGCGGACGTCGTACTCCGCGGCGGCTCGGGAGAGCTCCGGCCTGCGGTCGTCGGGCAGCCGGACGGGGCCCGGCGCTACGTCGTCCTGCGCGCTCCGCAGGCGGTCGAGGCGGTCGGCCGCCACGCCGCTCGCGGCGGACGGGTGCCAGCCGTCGTCGCTCCGGATCAGGACACCGGCCTCGTGTCCGGTGGCGTCCGCGAGGGTGGCCACGACCAGGTCGAGGACGTGATCGAGGCGAGCGCTCATCCACCACCTCCGTTCCGGCGCGCGGAGCCGACGGCGCCGATCGGGGCGCCGTCGGCTCACTGTGCTGACCTGTCTCCTTTCCGGATTACTGTGAGTTACCGTCAGGTTCGTCTCGGCGGCGACCGCTCCTGGCGCCGCGGGACACCGCACGCCCGCCGGCCGCGCCCGCACCGTGTCCGCTCACCCACCGGTGCCGGACGTGGTCTCCGCCGTTGCGGGGGAGAGGCTTCGTCGGGTTCCGGCGGATCCCACGCGGCGTCGATCAGCTCCTCGAACTCCGCTCGGACGAGATCGGGATCGGCGGCGATCAGCGCGTAGAAGGCTTCGTCGACGTCGTCGGGAGCCGCTACGGACATGTCTGCCTCCCGCGGGAGCACCACGGGCCCGTGGGGCCCGGTCAGGCGTTGATCTGCTTCGGGCCACTCTCGGCGTGCGCGATGCTGATCTTGCGGGGCTTGGCCTGCTCGCGCACCGGGATGCGCAGCGTCAGCACACCGTTGTCGTACGAGGCGTTGATGCGCTCGGTGTCCAGTGCTTCGCCGAGGAAGAGCTGCCGGGTGAACACACCCAGCGGGCGCTCTCGTACCTGCACCTCGGTGGGCTGCTCGGCCTTCGGCCGGCGCTCGGCACGGACGGTGAGCACGTTCCGTTCGACGTCCAGTTCGACGGCTTCGGGGGAGACCCCCGGCAGGTCGAAGTCGACGACGAACTCGTCACCGACGCGGTACGCGTCCATCGGGATCACCGACGGCTTGGACCAGGTTCCGGTCGCGCCGCCGAGCAGTTGCTGCGTCAGCTGGTCGAGCTGCCGGAACGGGTCGGTGCGCATCAACATGGCGTCCTCCTCCGAACTCGCTAGTGGTCGTCAACGCGCAGTTATTTTGTAGCACGTCGTCCGAACGATGACAAGCCCAGTGTCGTCGGAGTGATGACCTGGATTCGCTGACGTTCGGCCGAGCTTCGACTGTCCGAACTGGCTGGTGAGGGATCGGCGTTGCGGGTTCTGTCGGTGGGCTCCGTTACCGTGCCCGGAGATCGGCGGCACGGTGAAGGGGCGTCATGGGGGCGGCAACGGTCGGTACCGACACCGCGGAGGCGCTGCGCGGGCGGCTCTCCCGGTTCGCGCAGTATCTCGCGGCGCTGCGGTCGCTCTGGGCCGAGCCGATCCGCGGGCTCGACCAGGTCCGGTCCTCTCTGTACTGGCAGCATCACCTGCCGGTCGGCCCCGGCGGCGCCCAGCTCGGTGACGTGCTCGACGGGCCATGGCTGGCCGTCCGGCGCGTCGCGCTGCCGCCGCCGCCACGGCCGTCCGCGTCGATCGGACCGCTGGTGACGGCGTACGACGACCCGGCTCGTGAGCCGCAGCTGCGGGCCGACTGGGCGCAGCTCGCCGCGGACCGCCGGTTGCCGCTCGAGGCGGGCCCGCAGGGGGTCGCCGACTGGGTCGCGCGCTCCTGGCGTCCGTGGGCGGAGGAGGCGCAGGAGGCCGTTCGAATCCGGTCGTGCTACCACCGGCTGTTCGAGCTGCGGCTGGCCGCCGAGCGGCAGGCGGGCACCCACGAGCTCGTCTGGGGCCACGGCGTGCTGGTCGCGACGATCAACGGGCACTCGGTCGAGTACCCGCTGGTCGTGACCCCGGTCCAGGTCGAGGTCGACGTCGATTCGGCCTCGCTGACGGTCGCGCCGGGCGCGGAGAGCCGCCTGCAGAGCGAGATGTTCGAAGGGCTGCCCGTCGAGGTCAAGGCGCTGCTCGAACTCGCGGAACCGGGTGGCGTCCTGAAGTTCGACCCGTGGAACGCCGAGCAGCGCGAGGACCTGTACCGGCGGGCCCTGATCCGGCTGGGATTCGACCCGGTGGTGGTCGGGCCCGACGACGACGCCCCGGTCCGTGACGCCTACGTCCGCGACAGCGGCCTGCTGATGCTGCGGCCCCGGCGTACCGCGCTACCCGGCTTCCTGGAGCAGATGCGCGAGCGCATCGCCGAGGGCACGGCGACGCTCGGCGCCCTCGACATGATGCTGGCCGATGCGCCGTCGCTGCTGCCGGACACCGAGGACGAGCGGTTCCCGGCCGGCGAGCGCGTGCTGTTTCCGCTGCCCGCCAACGACCAGCAGGTGGCGATCGTCCGGCGGCTGGCCCGGCACCGGCTGGTGGCCGTCCAGGGTCCGCCCGGCACCGGCAAGACGCACACGATCGCGAACCTCATCTGTCACCTCGTGGCGAACGGGCAGCGGGTGCTGGTCGTCGCGCACCGCGAGGAGCCGCTGGCCGAGGTCCGGGAGAAGCTGCCCCCGTCGATCCGGCCGCTCGCGGTCAGCGTGATGGGATCCAGTTCCGCGCAGCTGACCCAGCTGCAGATCGCCGTCCAGCACCTCCAGGGCCAGGCGGCATCGCTGGAACCCGATCGCACCGCCCACGCGCTCCAGCAGACGTACGCGCTGCTGGAGCGGGCCGAGCGGGATCGGGCGGGTAAGCAGGCCGCGCTGCGGGCGGTGGCCGAGCGTGACGGGCGCACGTTCCGGCTCGACGGCGCCGAGGCACCCGCGACCCAGGTCGGCGAGTGGCTGCGCGCGCACGAATCGACCTACGGGTTCATTCCCGATCTGCTCAGCGCGGCCGATCCGTTCCCGCTCGGCGCCACGGAGACCACGGCGCTGGTGGAGCTGACACGATCGCTCTCACCGGAGGCGCGGAGGGACGCGATCCGGCGCTTGCCGTCCTGGGCCGAGCTCCCGAGCGGCGCGGTGCTGCACCGGATCGACGACCGGTTCGCGCGGGCCGCTGCCCGGGTGCGCGACCTTCGGGCCGACGGCGTCGACGTGGAGGCAGTCCGCCGTTCCGGCCGGGCGGCGGTGACCGATCTCGCCGACGCGCTCGAGCAACTCGCCCACGGCGTCAGTAGCCGACCGGCGTGGGTCGAACGCATTGCCGAGCAGATCGCGCTCTCCGAGACCTGGCGGGAATCCTGGGTCACCGGCGTCGAGCGGTGCCGCGAGGCGGTCCGGGAGACCGCCCGGTGGAAGACCGACACCGCTTCCTACGACGTCGACATCCCGGCCGACCTGGAGACCGACCGCGGGCGGCTGCTCGACGAGCTGACCGCCATCCGCGCGCGGCTGACCGACGGCAAGGGCCTGAACCGGGTCCTGCACCGGCGCCTGGTCACCGTGCGCGATGCGATCCGGGTCAACGGAGGAACAGCGCGCACGGTCGAGGACATCGACGCGGTGATCGGCACCCTGCGGCTGCGGGACGAGCGGGCGAAACTCGCTCGCCGCTGGGTCAACCTGGTGGTCGAGATCGACGGGCCGCCGCTCGACGCCGAGGTGGCCCCCGAGCACGCCGTCGGCCGTCACCTCCCCGTGCTTGGCGCGGTACTGGAGGCCGAGGCGACCCGGTGGCCCGAGCTCCGGGCGCAGGCCGCGCGCTACCTGCCGTTTCCGCCGGAGGGCCGCGCCGATCCGGCCGCGGTGCAGTCGCTGGCCGAGCGGGTCTCGGGCTTGCTGTCCGTCCACGAGCTCGACGAAGCCGACGCCGAACGCCGGGCGGTGCGCGCCACGCTGGACGACGGGCTGGCCGACGCCTACGGCGCGGCGCACTGGCGGCGCCTGCACGAGGCGTGGACCGCCGGCAACTACGACGATTGGGACGCCGTACTCGCCGACAGCGAGCACCTCCGCACGCTCACCGCGGGCGCACGCCGCTGGCGCGATCTCTGGGCGACGCTCGACCGGGCCGCACCGCTGTGGGCCGCCCGCGTAGCGGAGGCGACCACACTGCCGGACGCGGACGTGTGCGAAGCCGCCTGGCGGTGGCGGCAGGCCGACACCTGGATGCGCGAGGTCATCGGCACCGAGCAGACCGGGCAGCTCAGCCGCCAGATCGACGCGCTCAACGAGCGGATCCGCGAGCTGACCAGGGAGATCACCACGCAGTCGGCGTGGCTGTCGGTCGCGCAGGGCATCGACGACCGCACCCGCGACGCGCTCGGCGGGTGGGCGCTCGCGCTCCGCAAGATCGGCAAGAAGACCGGCGAACGGGCCGCGCCGCTGATCGCCCTCGCCCAGGAGAAGATGCGCGATGCCCAGACCGCCGTCCCGGTCTGGATCATGTCCGCCGACCGCGCGATCCAGCAGTTCCAGGGCGGCACCACGCCGTTCGACGTCGTCATCGTCGACGAGGCCAGCCAGTGCGGCCCGTTCGCGCTGCCGGTCCTGTCGCTGGCGCGCCGCGCGGTCGTGGTGGGGGACGACAAGCAGATCGGTCCGTACGCGGTGGGCATTCCGACCGAGGCGGTCGTCCGGCTCACCGAGCAGCACCTGACCGGGATTCCGTCGCGCGAGTTCTTCGACCTGACGACCAGCGTCTACGACCACGCGCTGCGCCGTGCGCCCGAGAAGCTCATGCTCACCGAACACTTCCGGTGCGTGCCGGAAATCATCACGTTCTCGAGCATCCACTGGTACGCGGGGGCGATCCAGCCGCTACGCACCGACCGCGGTGGCTTGCCGCCGATCCGCACCGAGTTCATCCCGGAGGGGGTCCGGCAGGACATCGGGGGTAAGACCGTCAACCACGCCGAGGCGGACGCGCTCGTCGAGACGATCTGCCGGCTTGCGGTCGATCCGCGCTACGACGGCAAGAGTTTCGGGGTCGTCAGCTTGCTCTCGGGCAGCAATCAGGCGCAGTACATCGAGGAGGCGCTGGTAGAGCGCCTCGGCGTGCAGGAGATGGCGCGCCGTCAGTTGAAGGTGGGGGACTCGTACGCGTTCCAGGGCGCCGAGCGGGACGTGATGTTCCTCAGCCTGGTCGTTTCGGCGAACGACACGGGACGGATCGGCGCCTTCACCGCCCAGGATCGCGAGCGCCGGATCAACGTCGCGGCGAGCCGGGCCAAGGACCAGATGTGGGTCTTCCATTCGGTCCGGGCGGACGACCTGGGCCTCGACGACGTCCGCGGGAAGCTGCTGCGGTACTGCGCGGACCCGCAGCGGCCCGACGAGGTCTACGACCGGCTGGAGGACCGGTGTGAGTCGGGGCTGGAGCGGGCGGTGCTCCGGAAGCTCGTCGCCCGCGGGCTGACGCCGGTGCCGCAGTTTCCGATCGGCAGTTACCGCGTCGACTTCGTCGTGCCTGCCCCGGACGGGCGGCGGCTCGCGATCGAGTGCGACGGCGATCAGTATCACGGGCTCGATCGCTGGGAGGACGACCTTCGGCGGCAAAGCGTCCTGGAGCGGGTCGGCCGCTGCGTGTTCTGGCGGGTGCGCGGGAGTCACTTCGCCCGGGATCCGGAGGGCGCCCTGGCGGGGCTGTGGGCGCTGGTCGCCGAGCTCGGTATCGGCGCGGCCGGGGAGGGTCGGTCCGGGTCGGCGGCGGACTCACCGGTCGAGCCGCGGTTGACGGTCGACGACGTGCTCGATGTGCGCCCGGTCCCGATCGTGGCGTCCGCTCCGACGCTCGACCGGGAGCCCGCCACCGCTCCATCGGCAACTCCGCCGGCACCCCCTGAGCCGCCCCTGCCGCCCGTGCCCGACGGAGGCGCCAATCCGGCGGCACGACAGCGGCCGGCCCCGCCAGCGCCGCCAGAGCCGGTGGTGGCGCCTGCGCGGGTGGTGCCGGCTGCGGCAACTCCGCCGGCACCGCCGCAGCCGGTGGTGGCGCCCACGCAGGTGGTGCGGACGGCAGAGACGGCTCCACCGGCGCCCCCGGAGCCGGTGGCGGCGCCTGCGCGGGTGGTGCGGACGGCGGAGGCTGCTCCGCCGGCACCGCCGCAGCCGGTGGCGGCGGCGCGGGCTGTGGAGGCGGTGCCAGCGGCGCGGGCCGTGGAGGCGGGTCCGGCGGCTCGGGTGTCCGACAAGCCGTCGGTGCCGGTTCCGCCGGGCTACCGGCTGGCGGGGTGGATCCGGCCCGACGAGGCGGCCGCCGTGCTCGCCGCCTACGAGGGCGAGCGCACGACCTTCGTCCGGTCCGGCGGCGCGAAGGTCGGCGAGGCGCGGTACTACGCCGAGGGCACCGAGGAGGCGCAGAAGTTCCACGCGAACGTGGCGCTGCTGCGGATCCGCGCGAACGGTCAGGAACGACTCATCCGGTGGGTGAAGCAGTACGAGGCGGAGGCGATCTTCCGAGCGTTCAACGCCCGTCAGGACCTCATCGTGCGCGACGCCGACGGACGCCCGGCCGGCAAGGTCGAGTTCTTCCCGCCGGACAGCGCGGAGGCGAAGGCGTACCGGAGCACCACTCGTCTGCTTCGGGGTCGGCCTCCCGCGGAGTGAGGCGATCGGTCCCGCGGTTCCCACCAGCAGGCAGTATCGCGGGTCGCCGCGGGCAGGCAGCGTCGCGGCGGCTCACGGCCGGGCGTCGGAGCGGCGACGGCGGGTGTCGTCGCGGAGTGCCTCGGTGTGGTCGAGAACGTCGCTGATCGACTGGGCCAGCGCGGGGTGGCTCGGGCCGAGCGAGTCGCGGGCTGCCCGGAGCGGCCCGAGCAACTCGGCAGTGTCGCTGCCGCCGAGCGTCCGGTGGACGCGGTCGACGCTCTCCCGGGTCGGCTCGTCCAGGTCCGGGAGGTCGTGCAACTCGGCTACGCGCGCGGCGATTCGGCGCAGCGTCCCGGCCTGCCGCCGGGCCCACTCGACGACCGCGCGATCCTCCGCGCGCCGGTCGCGCTCGTTGCGGACCCGTTCGTCCCGGGTGGAGCCGGCCTCGTCGTCGCGGGCCGGGCGTAGTCGCAGGTAGCGCCGCTCGGCTGCTTGCCTGCTGGCGACGCCGAGCGCCGGCGCCAGGTCGTGCCAGCTGACGCCGAGCGCCCGGGCGGCGTCGATCAGCTGTGGCTCCCACCCGGCGAGTTCGTCTCGCAGTTCGCGGAGCGTGGAGAGTGCGGCCAGGATCGTGGCGGCGTCGGGCTCCTCGGTGCGCGGCGCCGACACGACGCCGTGCACGAGCCGGACGCGGTCGGCGGCGGCCTGCGGTATCGGGGGCAGGTCGCTCGCGTCCTCGTCCGCCATCGTCGTCCTTCCGATGACACGTAGAAAGTCATCCGTCGGTTGACACTCTACCCGTGTGAAAGCGCTGCACACTTTGTGCCCCTCTGACGGCACAAAGTGTGCAGCGCTTCCCACCCCACTCCCGGGTTACGGCGTTGTGAGGGCGTCTATCAGGTCGCCTACTCGGCGGTCCGGCAGCGCGCGGGCGACGTCGGCCAGCGCGACGATCCCCACCAGGCTGTGGCCGTCGATGACCGGGAGGCGGCGCACCTTGTGGCTGCTCATCGTCTGCAGGATGTCGGCGGCGTCGTCGTCAGCGCCGATCGTCACCGGCTTGCCCTGCGCGAAGTCGCTGGCCGTGCAGTTCGCCGGGTCGCGCCCCGCCGCGATCGCTTTCACCACGATGTCGCGGTCGGTCAGCATTCCTTTCAGCCGGTTGTCCTGCCCGCAGATCGGCAGCGACCCGACGTCCAGATCGGCCATCTTCTTGGCGGCGGCCGCGAGCGTGTCGGCTTCCCCGACGCATGTGACGTCCGGCGTCATGATTTCCCTGGCAGTAGGCACGGGATCCTCCTCGGGGACGAAATGGATTCCCGCGGGGTACCCGGGGATCCAGGGGAGATGCCCTCGCGTCGCCGTCATTCCCGCCCCGCAGGCCCCACCCGCTCCACGCCCGCTCGGCGGCCCGACCGGCCCGCCCCGATCGGCCGGGTCTGAGCGGCCCGCCCCGATCGGCCCGCCCGAGCGACCGGTCCGAGCGGCCCGCCCCGATCGGCCGGGTCCGAGCGGCCCGCCCCGATCGGCCGGGTCTGAGCGGCCCGCCCCGATCGGCCCGCCCGAGCGACCGGTCCGAGCGGCCCGCCCCGATCGGCCGGGTCTGAGCGGCCCGCCCCGATCGGCCCGCCCGAGCGACCGGTCCGAGCGGCCCGCCCCCGAGCGACCGGTCCGAGCGGCCCGCCCCGAGCGAACCGGCCCGAGAGGCCGGGCCGCGCCGCGAATCACGGGAAGACCGGGAGTGCGAGGCCTCCAGCCGGGGCATGTCCGCCAGCACCGTGATCGCCACGATCAGCCCGCCGGCCACCGTGAACCCCATCACCGCGATCGGGCGTCCATCCGCAGTGACCACTACGCCCGCCGCACCGTTCACCAGCGCCGGATGAACGATCGAGTCCGGCCGCGCGAACATCAGCGCCTGGTTCGCGACCGCGGTGGCACCCCGCAGCACCACGGACGCCGTCACCCCACCCGGGCGCTTCCCCTCGCTCGACGTCCTCCAGTGTGACGGTCGCGAGGGAGCCGAGGTGACGCCGGAGAGGTGTAGGACTCCGATGTGGGGTAACGGAACAGTCTGTCTCGACCGTTTCTACTCAGAGTTGAGGGGGCGCGGCATGACGGAGATTTCGTGCACGCGGCAGCACTACTTCGACCAGTTCCGGACTGAGTTACCCACCCGCAACGGGCCGGTCAGCTGTGTCGACACCGGCGGACCCGGCACACCCGTGCTGTTCCTGCACGGCGTCGGGACCAGCAGCTACCTCTGGCGGAACGTGTTCGCCGAACTCGACGGGGATCGCCGGTGCGTCGCGGTCGATTTCCCGTTGCACGGCCGGACGCCCGCCGAACCCAACCAGGACTTCACGCTGCCCGCGATGGCCGGGTTCGTCGCCGACTGCTGCGACGCGATCGGGGCCGATCGTGTCGACCTGGTCGCGAACGACACCGGCGGGGCGGTCGCGCAGGTTTTCGCGGCCGCGAACCCGGACCGGCTGACGTCGCTGGCGTTGACAAACTGCGAGGCGCACGACAACATCCCGCCGACCGCGTTCCTGCCGACCGTGCTGCTCGCGCGGGCGGGCATGCTCGCACGCACCGGGCCGCGCTTGCTCGCCGACGTCGACCGGGCGCGCAGGCTGGTGTACGGCGCCGGGTACCAGGACGTGGAGGCGATCCCCGAGGAGATCGTGCGGGCCAACCTCACACCGCTGATCGGCACCCCGGACGCCGCTCGACAGTTCCAGCGGTTCCTCACCTCGCTGCGCTCCCGCGACCTGCTCGCGGTGGAGTCGGACCTGACGCGGCTGACCGTCCCGACCGTGATCATCTGGGGCACCGGGGACATCTTCTTCCGGCGGAAGTGGGCGTACTGGTTACGGGACACGATCCCGGGCGCGTCCCGGGTCGTGGAGATCGCGGGCGGCAAGTTGTTCTTCCCGGACGAGCGGGCACGCGAGCTCGCCGCCGCACTGCGGCGTCACTGGGCACGCCCGGCGTGATCCGGGCGCGGTCTAGGCTGCCGCGGTCTCGACCGTGTCGGTGCGGCCGACGAGCGAGTACACCCGGTCGGCCAGGACGTCCGGGCTGATCCGCGGCAGCACCCCGGACAGCTGCTCGTCGAAGTGGCCCTGGTCGACCAGCGCGGCCGCCGCGCTGCGCTCGATCAGCGAGCCGATCAGAAACGCGTGCACGTCGACGCCGCGCGGCCCGACACTCGCCGCGACGCTGTGCAGGTACTGCAGCAGCGCGCTCTGCGGCACGGCGGAGCTGGCGAGCACCGGGTCGGGGGTGCGCACCGACGAGCCGAGCGCCACGACCAGGCTTCCCGACCCGCGGGCGAGCAGGCCCGGCAGTAGCGCCCGCGTCAGCGCGACCGGCGAGAGCAGGTTGAGCGGGAGCCAGGACTCCAGCTCCTCGGCGTCCAGGTCGAGCGCGGCGACCGGCAGCCGGCTCACGTCGCCCGGGCTGTAGACCGTGACGTCCGGCGCCCTGAGCGTCCGCGCGACCTCGCGGACCCGGTTCCGGTCGGTCAGGTCGGCGACCACGGCGGTCGCGGACACGTCCGCGGCGCGGAGTGACGCGGTGAGCGGCTCCAGCGTGGCCGGGTTCCGGCCGACCAGCGTCACCGCGTATCCCTCACGGCCGAACCGGTGGGCGACCGAGAGGCCGAACGCGGGTCCGGCGCCGAAAACAGCCAGCGTGGGCATGGGAGTCCTCCGAACGAATAAGTTGAAGATGCCCTCAAGTTAGCTGAACTTGAGGAAGTCCTCAAGTTGCTATCCTGGTCCGATGAGCGCACCGACCCGCCCGCTGCGGCGGGACGCCCAGCGCAACCGCGATCTGCTGGTGGCCGCCGCGAAGGACGTGTTCGCCGCCCGGGGCCTCGACGCGCCGCTGGAGGACGTCGCCCGCGAGGCCGGCGTCAGCATCGGGACGCTCTACAACCGCTTTCCGACCCGGGCGGAGCTGATCGACGCCGCCCTGATCGACGTCGTCGAAGAGTCGGTGGCCTCCGCGGAACGCGCGCTCGCCCACCCCGATCCGTGGCAGGGGCTGGTCGACCATCTGACCGCGATCGGCGAGCTGCAAGCCCGGCACCGCGGTTTCACCGACATCTGCGTCCGCACGCTTCCGGCCGGCTCAGCCACCGAACAGGCCAAGGGGCGGGGGCACGGGCTGTTCGTGGCGCTGCTCGAGCGGGCGCGGGGGGCCGGTGCGCTCCGGCCGGACGTCGACGTCTCCGACGTCGGACTGCTGATGTGGGCGGCGGTGCGGGCGACCGAGGGGCTGCGGGCCGTCGCGCCGGACGCCTGGCGCAGGCACGTCGGGATCGTGCTCGACGGGCTGCGTGGTGAGGCGGCGCATCCGCTGCCCGGTGGCCCGCTCTCGCCGGACGCGGTGCGCGACGCGATGGCGTTCGGGCGACTCTCTGACTGATCATCTGTCACTCAACTCTTCTGCGTGGCAGACTATTTGCCACGGACGATGAGTGGAGCGACACGATGGCCGACTACGGACACGACCTGGTGTTCGGTACGTTCCTGACCCCGACTGCCGACGCGCCCGATCGCGTGGTGGCGCTCGCGCAGCTCACCGAGCAGGTCGGGCTCGACCTCGCGACCGTGCAGGACCACCCCTACCAGGCCCGATTTCTCGACACCTGGACGCTGCTGTCGGTCATCGCCGCCCGCACCACGACGCTGCGCGTCACGCCGAACGTCGTGAACCTACCGCTGCGGCCACCCGCGGTGCTGGCCAAGAGCGTCGCGTCGCTCGACCTGCTCACCGGCGGCCGGGTGGAGCTGGGCCTGGGGTCCGGGGCGTTCTGGGACGGCATCGCCGCGCTCGGCGGACGCCGGCTCACCCCGGCGCAGGGCGTCGACGCGCTGGCCGAGGCGATCCGGGTGATCCGGGCGCTGTGGGCGCCGGGCGGGTCGGTTCGCCTCGACGGCGAGTACTACCGCGTCGCGGGCGCGCATGCCGGTCCGGCCCCGGCGCACGACGTCGGGATCTGGCTGGGCGCCTACAAAAAGCGCATGCTGACGCTGACCGGCCGCGCCGCCGACGGGTGGCTCCCCAGCAGCCCGTACGCCGGCCCGGACCAGCTGCCCGCGATGAACGCCACGATCGACGCGGCGGCCGAGGAGGCCGGCCGGGACCCCCGGGAGATCCGGCGGCTCTACAACATCTCCGGCCGGTTCGCGCCGCGCGGCACCGGGTTCCTCACCGGGCCACCGGCGATGTGGGCCGAGCAACTCGCCGAGCTCGCGCTCGGCTCGGGTATCAGCGGGTTCATCACGATGGGCGACGACCCGGACGAGGTACGCCGGTTCGCCGCCGAGGTGGTTCCCGCGGTCAACGACTTGGTGGACGCCGAGCGCGGGCGCCGTGCGGGCGCCCCACCGTCCCCCGATCGCACCACCGCAACGGGGAGCAGCGTCGATGCGGGCAGGGTCGACGCGGGCTGGGCGCCCACCGGCTCCGACACCACCGGCCGCGCCGCAGGCACCGCGGCACCCGCGGCGGGCGGCACCGCGGCACCCGCGGCGGCCGGGAGTGCTGCCGCGTCTGCGGCCGGGAGCACTGCCGCACCCGCGGCGGGGAGTGCTGCCGCGGCGGCCGGGAGTGCTGCCGCGTCTGCGGCCGGGAGCACTGCGGCGGCCGGGCGGTTGCCGGTCGGGCTGGGGATCACGCCGACCCCCGACGACGGCGTGCGGCTCTCCGACGTCCGACTGTGGGACGAGACCACCCGGCCCACCGGGCCGGCACCCGACGCCGACCGGGCCTACACGCCCGCCGAGCGCGCCTCCGGCCAGCACCTGATCGACGTCCACGACCACCTGCGCTCCGAGCTCACGACCGTCCGCGACCTGGTCGAGCAGGTCGCGGACGGGCTCACCGACCCCGGCGCCGCCCGATCGGCGATCAACGCGATGACGATGCGCCAGAACAACTGGACGCTCGGCACCTACTGCGAGTCGTACTGCCGGGTCGTCACCACCCACCACACGCTGGAGGACCAGGCGCTCTTCCCGAGGCTGCGCCGCGCGGACGCCGGGCTGGTGCCGGTCGTCAACCGGCTGGTGGAGGAGCACCTGGTGATCCACGAGGTGCTCGAACGGGTGGATCGGGCGCTGGTCGCCCTGGTGACCGACGAGAAGGCCATCGACGACGTCCGGGCGGCCGTCGACCTGCTCTCGGACACGCTGCTCTCGCACCTGTCGTACGAGGAGCGCGAACTGGTCGAGCCGCTCGCGCGCTTCGGCATCCTCTGAGCCGCCGAGCAGCTACTCCCAGCGCCACCCGGACGCCGGGCCGGGCAGGTCCGGCCAGTCGGTGTCGTGCTCGATCAGCCCGGCCAGCCCGGCCGCCTCCAGGACCCGCCGGACGAAGTGGCTGGGACGGCAGACGACGAACGTCGCGTCGTGCCGCGCGGCCGCCCGCGAGGCGGCCTCCAGGCAGGCCGCCCCGGGCGCACCCAGGTACGCCACCCGGAGCAGGTCGACGATGACCAGGTCGACGGCCGGCAGCCGGGCCGCCGCGACCAGGTGCTCCAGCGTCTGTGGCGCGGTGCTCTCGTCGAGCGTGCCGACGAGCACGAACAGCGCGTAGTGGGTCTCCTCGTCGACCACCCGCGCCACGTCCAGCGAGCCGTCGCCGGACGCGAACGGCTCGAGGACGTCGGCGGAGAGCGGCGCGCGCACGACCAGGCGGTGCTGGGGCTCGTCCACGGCGTCTCCCTGAGCTCGGACACAGTGCAGGGGCCACTATGAAGCGCGAAGTGTTCGTCAGCGACCCGTTGGGAACCAATCGTACCGAATCCCAAAAATTGGGGTGTTCTCGGGCGTGTGGGGCGCTCTCCGTTGGGTATGAACGGCCGTTACGTCGCGCGCTCCGCCGCGGCGCGGACGGCGTCGTGGGGGAGCGCCGGCACCCGGTACCCGCGGTGGCCGGTCATGTCCTCGTTGGCCACCAGGACGTCGACCACGGCTTCCTCCACCGCCTGCACCGCGGCGTCGAAGAACCGGTCGATCCGGCCCCAGGGCACGAACCGCAGCTGCTCGTACTCGTCGTCCGCCACCGGTCCGGCCGGGAACGTGCTGGTCAGCGCACCCGCGTTCGCGGTGCTGAACGCCAGGAACAGGTCGCCGGAGAAGTGGCTGCCCGCGGTGCCCGACCGGCCGATGCCGAGCGTCGCCCGGCGGGCCAGCGCCGCGCACTGTCCGGGAAGCAGCGGCGCGTCGGTCGCCAGCACGACGATCACCGACCCGGCGCCCGGCGGTTTCCGGCCCGGTCCCGCGACCGGATCGGGGTGTGTCTCGGCCAAATCCGCGCCGATCCGGACGCCCGCGATCGTCAGCTCCCGGCGCGCACCGTAGTTAGCCTGGATGAACGCGGCGACCGTGTACCGGTCCGAGCCGTACTCCACGATCCGCGACGCCGTACCGGAACCGCCCTTGAACCCGTGGCAGATCATGCCGGTACCGCCGCCGACGCTGCCCTCGTCGAGCGGCCCGGTGGTGGCTGCGTCGAGCGCGGCGATCGCGTGCTCCGGACGGACGTGGCGCCCGTTGATGTCGTTGAGCTCGCCGTCGTACGTCTCGGCGACGACCGGCAGCAGCCACTGCTCGGCGACCCGGGGGTGGTGGGTGGCGATCCAGTCGACGACGCCCTGGTGCGCCGGGCCGACCGCGTGGGTGTTCGTGATCGCGATCGGCGTGCTCAGGGCGCCGTTCTCGCTGATCCACGTCGTCCCGGTCATCTCGCCGTTGCCGTTGAACGAGAACCAGCCGGACGCGCACGGCACGCCGACGCCGTCGCGTCCGCGCGGCAGGATCGCAGTGACACCGGTCCGCACGCCCGCACCCTCGACCAGCGTCGTGTAGCCCACGGCCACGCCGGGCACGTCGGTCAGCGCGTTCCAGGGCCCGGGCGTGCCGAGGAACGGGACTCCGAGCGCGCGAGCGCGCAGCCGGCCGGAGGGGGTGCGGAGCAGGGCGTCGTCCATGGACGCCATGATCGGGCGTCGCCTGAGCGGGGGCGTCAGCGGGCCAGTTGGTTCACGACCGTCGCGAACGTGCGGGGTAGCCGCGCCGCCGCCGGGACGATCGTCCGGGACAGCAGCGGCCGGTTGCGGGCCCAGAGCAGACCACCGGTCAGCACCCGGTACCGCCGGGATGCCCGGCGCCAGCGTCGCTCGTACGCGGCCGGGCGGTCCGCGGCGACGCAGGCCACGAGCTCGGCGGCGCTCGCCCAGGCCACCGCGAGGCCCTCGCCGGTCAGCGCGTCGACGTACCCGGCGGCGTCGCCGACCAGCAGCACCCGGCCGGCGACGCGGGAGGCGACCCGCTGCCGGAGCGGGCCCGCGCCGCGGACCGCGCCGACCGGGTGTTCCAGGCGGGCCGTCAGCGCGGGGAACGCGTCGAGGTGGTCGTTGTACGGCCCCCGTGCGGTGGTGAGGAGCGCGACGCCTACCAGGTCGGGGGCCACCGGGGTCACGTACGCCTCAGCGCCGGACGTCCAGTGCACCTCGACGAGGTCCGTCCACGGGGCGACGCGATAGTGCTGCCGGAGCCCGTGCCGGGCGGGGCCTCTCGACGGACGCTGCAGCCCGAGCTGCCGCCGGATCGGCGAGTGCAGCCCGTCGGCTGCCGCGAGGTACCGGGCCCTCATCCCGGCGACGCGGACGCCGTCGGCGTCCTGGGCCACGGTGTCCGCCGCGCGGGGCACGATCTCGACACCGGCCCTCGTTACCGCGTCGACGAGGTTCGCGTGCAACGCCGTGCGCCGGACGCCCAGGCCCCGGACGCTCCGTCCCGAGCCGCTCCGGAACAGCGCGTCGACCCCGCGCGTCGCGTCCGCGTAGTGGATGCCGCGGAAGGGCAGGCCGGGAACCTGGACACCGAGCTCCGACAGGAGCTCGACGGCTCCGGGCATCAGGCCCTCGCCGCACGCCTTGTCGATCGGGGTGGCCCGTGGCTCCAGCACGGTCACCGTGAGGCCGCGGCGCGCGGCGAGCAGCGCCGTGACCAGCCCCGCCGGGCCGCCCCCGGCCACCAGCAGGTCGATCACCCCGGTCACGTGCTCGAGGCAGCCCGCAGGGCCGCGTCCTCGGCGCGGATCCGGACGGTCAGCAGCCCGGCGTTCAGCACCGTGAAGACCAGCGCGGTGACCCAGGCGGTGTGCACCAGCGGGAGCGCGAAGCCCTCGACGACGACCGCGACGTAGTTCGGGTGCCGGAGCCAGCGGTACGGGCCGCCGGTGACCAGCGGCATCCCGGGAACGACGATGATCCGGGTGTTCCACTGGTGGCCGAGCGTCCGGATGCACCACCAGCGCAGACCCTGCGCGGCCACCACGAGCACCAGCATCGGCCATCCCAGCCAGGGCAGGAACGGCCGGTCGGCCTGCCAGACCTCGATCAGGCACCCGGCGAGGAACCCGGTGTGCAGGACGACCATGAACGGGTAGTGGCCTTTGCCGTACTCCCGGCCGCCGCGGGCGAAGCTCCAGCGCATGTTGCGCACGGCGACGAACAGCTCGGCGACGCGTTCGAGACCGACCGCCAGGACGAGGATCGTGTAGAAGCTCACCACTGCAGCAGCACCAGTTCCGCGGAGAAGCCGGGGCCCATCGCCAACAGCATGCCGGGCGTATCCGGCTCCGGTGGGCGATCCACCAGAGTGTCCCGCAGGATGTGGAGCACGGACGCCGACGAGACGTTGCCGATCCGGCGCAGCGAGCTCCAGCTGGCGCCGAGCGCGCCCTCCGGGAGTTCCAGGCCGGTCTCCACGGCTTCCAGCACCTTCGGGCCGCCGGGGTGGGAGACCCAGGTCGTGATGTCCTTCCTGGTCAGCCCGTGGTCGGCGAGGAACGTGTCCACATCGGCGCGCAGGTGCTCCGCGACGAGCGCGGGGACCTCGGTGCCGAGCACGACCCGCAGGCCGCCGGCGCCGACGTCGAAGCCCATCGTGCGGAACGTGCCGGGATAGAGCGCGCTGCGCGTCGCGATCACGCGCGGCCCCCGCGCCGAGGCCCGCGCGCCGGCCGAGCCAGCTGTGGCGGCCGACCCGGCCGTGGCGGCCGAGCCGGCCACGCCAGGCGTGGCGGCTGCGCGTTCCGGGCCGACGGCTACCACGGCGGCGGCGCCGTCGCCGAACAGGCCGCTGGCCACCAGGTTGGTCGGCGACCGGTCGTCGTACTGCGCGGTGAGTGAGCAGAGCTCGACCGTGACCAGGACCGCGACCTGGTCCGGCCAGCCGCGCAGGTAGTCGTGCAGCCGCGAGATGCCGACCGCCCCAGCAGCGCAGCCCAGGCCGACGATCGGCGTGCGCTTGACGTCCGGGCGCAGGCCGATGTGGCCGGCGATCCGGGCGTCCAGCGACGGGATCGCCAGGCCGGTGGAGCTGACCGCGAGGATCACGTCGACGTCGTCCACGGTGAGGCCGGCCTCGGCCAGCGCGCCGAGGATCGCACGCGAGCCGAGGTCGACCGCGCCGGTGAGGAACGCGTCGTTCGCGGCGCCGAAGTCCCGTAACGTGCGGTACTCCTCGATCGGCAGCACCAGGTGCCGGGTCTGGACGCCCGCGCCGCGATGGACGCGCTCCAGGAAACGCCGCTGGGCGTCATCGAGCCGACAGGCCTCGGCGACCAGATCGGTGAGCTCGGATTGCGGGTACCGGTGGTCGGGGAGGACGCCATGGACCGCGACGAGCTGCGTCATGGCTCGACCGTAGGCGCTGATCGCCGCCCGCGCCTCTCAGCGCCGCGTCCTACTCGACGACGAGTTCGACCGGGATGTTGCCGCGGGTCGCGTTGGAGTACGGGCACACCTGGTGGGCGGCCTCGACCAGCTCGCGACCGACCTCTCCCTGCAGGCTCTCCGGCAGCTCGACCCGCAGCGTCACGGCCAGCCCGAACGCGTTGTTCTCGCCCGCGACGAGGCCCACCTCAGCGGTCACCGCGGCCTCGGACGCGTCGATCTTGCGCTGACCGGCGATCAGCCCGAGCGCGCTGGAGAAGCAGGCCGCGTACCCGGCCGCGAACAGCTGCTCGGGGTTGCTCCCGGCGCCGCTGCCACCCATCTCCTTCGGGAACGAGAGCTGGACGTCGAGCTTGCTGTCGGACGTGCGCACGTGCCCGTTGCGGCCGTTTCCGTCGGCGGTGGCGATCGCGGTGTAGAGCGCAGACATGCCGGTCCCTTCGTCGAAGTTGCCATACAGACTGGTCTGTCTACCCCGCAGAATAGACAGGTCTGTCTGGTAACTTCAAGGCGTGCCGACGTTTCCTCCCCTCGAACTCCCCGGCGGTCTCGCGTCCGAGACCGCGCCGGACGCACGCCCGGCGAGCGCGCGCCGTCGCATCCTCGGCACCGCGAGCGTGCTGTTCTACACGGTGGGCATCCGCGCGGTCGGCATCGATCGGATCATCGCCGAGGCCGGCGTCGCGAAGGCCACGTTCTACCACCACTTCCCGACCAAGGACGCCCTGGTCTGCGCCTACCTCGCCGACCTGCACGACCGCCAGGCGGCGGCGCTGGCCACGCTGTCGGCGGGCATCGAACCGGTCGACGTGGTGCTGACGATGTTCGACGCGCTGGGCGAATTCACCTGCGGGCCGGGCTTCCGCGGCTGCGCGTTCGTCAACGCCGCGGTCGAATACCCCGACCCGGCCAGCCCGGTGCGGCGGGTCGTCGCCGACCACCGGCGCTGGTACGCGGACGCGCTGCGGGATCTGCTGCTGGCGAGCGACCACCCCACCCCGGACGCGGCGGCGCGGATGCTCGTGATGCTGCGGGACGGCGTTGTGGTCGGCGGGCAACTGGACGACCCCACCGAGGTGCGGGCGACGCTCCGCGCGTCGGTCACGGCCCTGCTCGCCGCCTGAGCGCTCAGTGGGCGCCGGAAGCGCCCACTGAGCGGGAGAATCAGCTGGCCGGGGCGGCCGGCTGGGCGGAGACCGTGGCCGGGTCGGTCGCCGGGTCGGTCGACGTCTCGGTCGTGGTGTCGGTCGTCGCGCTGTCGGCGCTGTCGGTCGTGGTCGTCGTGGTGGTGGTCGTCGTGGTGGTCGTGGTCGGCTCGGCCGCAGCGTCGGTGGCCGCGGTCTGCTGCGTCGGGTCCGGCGTGTCCTCGATCGGGGTCGCCGTGTCGACGGTGCCGTTGCCGTCGGTGTCGGAGTAGACCGTGTCGAACTCGGCGTCGTCGTTCGTGTCGACGACCACCGCGTCCACGACACCGTCGTAGTCGGAGTCGACCTCGACCGCGTCGAAGTCACCGTCGTTGTCGGTGTCGGCGGCGGTCCCGTCGATCACGCCGTCGCCGTTGGTGTCGACGGCCGCGTAGTCGAAGTCGCCGTCGCCGTCCCGGTCGTAGACCGCGGTGTCCGCGATGTGGTCGCCGTCGGTGTCGACGACCGCGTAGTCCACCGCGCCGTCACCGTCGGTGTCGGACGCCACGACGTCCACGTAGCCGTCGCCGTCGGTGTCGGCCGCGACCGTCTCGGACTCACCGTCGTGGTCCAGGTCGAGCACCGCGTACGCCGTGCCGTCGTCCTCCCGGTGGAGGTAACCGTCGACGACGCCGTCGCCGTCGTAGTCCAGCGGCACATCGTTGTCGGCGATCGTGCTGGTGGGGGCGTCGGCGCCGGAGTCGATCGTGTCGCCGCTGTCGCTCATCGTGGTTTCCGTTCTCGTCAAAAGGGGTGTGCTTGCTTGCCGACGACACTACGGACGGCGGTGTGCCGGGGGATCCCGGTTTCGTGCCACCTGCGGACCCCGTTCCGTCGTGCAGGCGACAGTTGGCAACCGATGGCGGTGTCGGGATTAACCGGTGCCGGGTTCGGGACGCCCGCCGACTAGCATCGTGGCGAGTCGGCAGCGAGTAGCCGGCACCCGCAGAGATGTCGAGGAGAGAACTGTGTCCGCACCCCGTTCCGCGCCCGTGACCGCCGCCGTCGTGGTGCCGGCCGGGACGACGGCCGCGGACGCGCTGGTCGCCGCCGGGATCCCCGTCGACGGCGGGCAGGCCGCGGTCGTCGTCCGTGACGCGGACGGTCAGCTCCGCGACCTGGAGTGGGTCCCGGACGCCGACGCCGAGGTCGAGCCGGTGCTCATCGACTCGCCCGACGGGCTCAACGTGCTGCGCCACTCCACCGCGCACGTCCTGGCCCAGGCCGTGCAGGACGTCTTCCCGGGCACCCTGCTCGGTATCGGCCCGCCGATCGAGAACGGCTTCTACTACGACTTCCTGCCGGAGAAGCCGTTCACCCCGGACGACCTCAAGCGCCTCGAGAAGCGCATGCAGGAGATCATCAAGGCCGGTCAGCGCTTCTCCCGCCGCCCGATCACCGACGACGAGGCGCGGCACGAGCTCGCCCACGAGCGGTTCAAGCTCGAGCTCATCTCGCTCAAGGGAGCCGGTGACGACGCCGCCGAGGGCGCGTCGGTCGAGGTCGGCGAAGGCGCGCTGACCATGTACGACAACCTCGACAAGAAGACCGGCGACCGGGTCTGGACCGACCTGTGCCGCGGCCCGCACCTGCCCACCACCCGCAACATCCCGGCGTTCAGCCTGCAGCGTTCGGCGGCGGCGTACTGGCGGGGCAGCGAGAAGAACCCGCAGCTCCAGCGGATCTACGGCACCGCGTGGCCGACCCGGGACGCGTTGAAGGCGTACCAGCAGCGCCTGGAAGAGGCCGCCAAGCGCGACCACCGCAAGCTCGGCGCAGAACTCGACCTGTTCAGCTTCCCCGACGAGTTGGGCTCCGGCCTGCCGGTGTTCCACCCGAAGGGCGGCATCATCCGCCGGGAGCTGGAGAACTACTCCCGGCAGCGGCACGAGGAAGCCGGATACTCGTTCGTCAACACCCCGCACATCACCAAGGGCCACCTGTACGAGGTCTCCGGCCACCTCGACTGGTACGCCGACGGCATGTTCCCGCCCATGGAGCTGGAGGGCGCGCAGTACTACCTCAAGCCGATGAACTGCCCGATGCACGACCTGATCTTCCGGTCGCGTGGGCGGTCGTACCGCGAGCTGCCGCTGCGGATGTTCGAGTTCGGCACCGTGTACCGGTACGAGAAGTCCGGCGTCATCCACGGCCTGACCCGCGTGCGCGGCCTGACCATGGACGACGCGCACATCTTCTGCACCCAGGAGCAGATCGAGGGTGAGCTCACCTCGCTGCTGCAGTTCGTCCTGGACCTGCTGAAGGACTACGGCCTCGACGACTTCTACCTGGAGCTGTCGACCAAGAACCCGGAGAAGTACATCGGGGACGACGAGGTCTGGGACGTCGCGACCGAGACCCTGCGGCGGGTCGCCACCGAGTCCGGGCTGGACCTGGTGCCGGACCCGGGCGGTGCGGCGTTCTACGGGCCGAAGATCTCGGTGCAGGCGCGGGACGCGATCGGCCGCACCTGGCAGATGTCCACGATCCAGCTCGACTTCATGCTGCCTGAGCGGTTCGAGCTGGAGTACCAGGCCGCCGACGGATCGCGGAAGCGGCCGGTGATGATCCACCGGGCGCTGTTCGGTTCGATCGAGCGGTTCTTCGGGGTGCTGACCGAGCACTACGCCGGTGCGTTCCCCGCGTGGCTGGCGCCGGTGCAGGTGATCGGGATCCCGATCGGGGACGGCCACGTCGGGTACCTGGAGGAGTTCGCCGCGCGCCTGCGCAGCCAGAGCATCCGGGTCGAGGTGGACACCGCGAGCGACCGGATGCAGAAGAAGATCCGGAACGCGCAGAAGCAGAAGATCCCGTTCATGGTGATCGCCGGTGACGACGACGTGGCGGCGGGCACGGTCTCGTTCCGGTACCGCGACGGGTCGCAGCGGAACGGCGTCCCGCTGGACGAGGCGATCGAGCACGTCGTCGACGTCGTGCGCTCCCGCACCAACGTGAGCCCGTCCGCCCTGTAGGCGGCCCGCCCAGAACAACGCTGACAGGCGAGCGGGCCTCCTGATGACGCTTCGCTGATGTCACGGCGTCGGCCCGCTCGACTGCCGGCGCCGCTCTGGACGGGCTCCAGGTTCAAACAACAGCGCCTGGCGGCGCCTCAAGCAATTGCTGCGGTGGACGCCGGGCAAGCGAGCTACGGGCGCTCGAGGGTGGCGGCTTCGGCGGTGTCGGCCCAGGCCGCGGCGAGCAGCGTGCGGGTCTCGCCGAGGAGTTCGGGGAGGACCTTGGTCTGGCCGACCACGGGCATGAAGTTGGTGTCCCCGCCCCACCGCGGCACCACGTGCTGGTGCAGGTGCGCGGCGATCCCCGCACCGGCCACCGACCCCTGGTTCATCCCGATGTTGAACCCGTGGGCACCGGACGCCTTCCGCACCGCGCGCATCGCGTCCTGGGTGAACGCGCCGAGCTCGGCCACCTCGGCTTCGTCGAGGTCGGTGTAGTCGGGGACGTGCCGGTACGGGACGACCATCAGGTGACCCGAGTTGTACGGGTACAGATTGAGCAGCGCGTACACGGTGTCGCCCCGGGCCAGGATGAGTCCCTGGTCGTCCGGCAGCGACGGCATCAGGCAGAACGGACACCCGTCGCTTCCCTCGCCGGCAGGCTTGCCCTCGCCCTTGATGTACGCCATCCGGTGGGGCGTCCACAGTCGCTGGAAGTGATCGGGGTCGCCGGCCCCCTGCTGCCGTTCGATCTCCGGGCCCGTCATGCAAGCGATCCTACGGAGCGGGTCAGGTTTGGTCGGCGAGGGCCTTCGCGGCGAGGTTCGGCGGCATCGGCTCGTAGCGGGCGAACGTCCGGGTGAACGTCGCGGTGCCGGACGTCAGCGACCGCAGCTCGGGGGAGTAGCGCACCAGCTCGGTCGCCGGCACCTCCGCGTGCACGATCGTCCGCTCGTGTCCCGGTTCTCCGCGAGCACCAGTCGGTTCGGTGCCGAGCACCCGGCCGCGGCGTCCGGAGAGGTCGCTCATCACCGGGCCGACGTAGGTGTCCGGCACCGTGATGTCGACCTCGTCGACCGGCTCCAGCAGGCTGACCGTCCCGGATGCCGCCGCCTCGCGCAGCGCCAGCGCACCGGCCATCTGGAACGCCGCGTCGGAGGAGTCGACGCTGTGCGCCTTGCCGTCCACCAGCGTCACCCGCAGGTCGACGACCGGGTAGCCGGCCACCAGGCCGCGCTCCATCTGCTGCCGGACGCCCTTCTGCACCGACGGGATGTACTGGTGCGGCACCGCCCCACCGACCACCCGGTCGACGAACTCGAACCCCGAACCGGTCGGCAGCGGCTCCACCTCGATGTCGCAGATCGCGTACTGGCCGTGCCCGCCGGACTGCTTCACGTGCCGCCCGTGCCCCTTGGCCGGGCCGGCGAGCGTCTCCCGCAGCGGCACCCGCACCGGCTCGGTGTCCAGGTCGACGCCGCCCGCGCGCAGCCGCTCGAGGACGACGTCCGCGTGGGCCTCGCCCATCGTCCAGAGCACCAGCTGACCGGTCTCCGGGTTGCGTTCCATCCGCAGCGTCGCGTCGCCCGCGACCAGCCGGGAGAGGTTCTTGGCCAGCGCGTCCTCGTCGCTGCGGCTGCGCGCGACGACCGCGACCGGCAGCAGCGGCTCCGGCAGGTCCCACGGCGCCACCAGCAGCGGGTTGTCCTTCGACGAGATCGTGTCGCCGGTCTCCGCGCTGCCGACCTTCGTCAGCGCGCAGAGGTCACCGGCCACCGCGTACGGCACCTCGCGCAGCTGCGTGCCGAGCGGGGAGTACAGGTGTGCGGCGCGCTCGTCGGCGTCGTGGTCGGCCCAGGCCTCGTCGGGCGCGTGCGTGTCGTCCCGGGTCCGGACGCCGTGGCCGGAGACGTGCACGGTGTCCTCCGCGCGCAGCGTCCCGGAGAACACCCGGACCAGCGACACCCGGCCGACGTACGGGTCGACGGTCGTCTTCACCACCTCGGCCACCAGCGGGCCGTTCGGGTCGGCGGTCAGCGCGTCACGGGGGTCGCCGTCGATCGTCGTCACCGCGGGCGTGGGCCGCTCGGTCGGGGGCGGGCACGCGCGGACGATGCCGTCCAGCAGCTCGGCCAGCCCCACACCGGTCGTCGGGTCGGCGGGCAGGACCGGGTAGAACGAGCCCCGGGACACCGCGGTCTCCAGGTCGGTGATCAGCACGTCGGGGTCGATCTCCTCGCCGGCCAGGTACCGGTCCATCAGGGTCTCGTCCTCGCTCTCGGCGATGATCCCCTCGATGAGGTTGTTCCTGGACTCCTCGACCAGTTCGAGGTGCTCGGGGTCGGCCGGGCGGATGACCGGTTCCGGGCCCCCGGCGCTGTAGTCGTAGATCTGCTGGGTGACCAGACCGAACAGACCGGCGGTGCGGGTCTGCTCGGTGGCGCCGTCGATGCCGCCGAGGAAGTCGGACAGCGTCTGGCGGCTACCGGATTCAGCGGCCGACCCCACGGTGCCTTCGATCGCCTCGTGCACCGGCAGGTACAGCGGCATCACCCCGTCGCCGAACACCCGCTGGCAGATCGCCACCGCCTCGTCGAAGTCCGCGCGCGGGTGGTCGAGCCGGGTGACGACGACCGCCCGCGGCATCCCGACCCGGGCGCACTCCTCCCACAGCGCGATCGTGCTGGCGTCCACGCCGTCGACCGCGGAGATGACGAACAGCGCCGCGTCCGCCGCGCGCAGGCCGGCCCGCAGCTCACCGACGAAGTCCGCGTAGCCGGGGGTGTCGAGCAGGTTGATCTTCACGCCGCGGTGGACGATCGGCGCCGGGGTCAGCGTCACCGACCGCTGCTGCCGTACCGCTGCGGGGTCGCAATCGCAGACCGTCGTCCCGTCGACCACCGATCCGGCCCGGGAGATTGTTCCGGTTGCTACCAGCAGAGCCTCGACCAACGTCGTCTTGCCGGCCCCGGAATGGCCGACCAGGACGACGTTGCGTAGGGACCGGGGATCGTCGACCACCGGCCCGGCGGATGCCGCCCGGTCGGGGCTACCAGCCACTTTCTGCGCCATCGGGGTGCCTCCTCGCGCTCGCCGGGACGCCTGGCCGGCGGCCGGCGCACATCCCGGCCGCGCCACCGGAAGACAGGTCCGTGTGATCGATCCCACACCGCCGCCCCGGTACGGGGCAAGCCCTGGCGGACGCCGGGACTTGCTGCACCGATCCGACAAGCCCAATTGTGTCGGGCGATCCGGACGCGAGGTGAGTAAGGGCGCCCTTCCTCCGCGGGTCGGATCCGCCTGCCCGCGCGGGCCGTCGCGGCGGGAGTGCCCACGAGGGCGCCGCCGGGGCGGATCCGGCGCCCGAGTGGGAGCCGCCCAGGTAGCGGCTATCGTGGGCACGCCGCTGCCGCCCCCTTCGAGAACGGATTCCGATGCTCAACGTCCTGGCGCGCGCCCGGATCACCCGCGTGACCGGCCCGATCGGCGCCGCGTTGGTGCGCACCGGCCTCACCCCGGACGCGATGACGCTGATCGGGACGACCGGTGTCGTACTGTCCTCGATCTTCCTGGTCGTCCCCGGCCACGTGCTCGCCGGCGGGATCGCGATCACGTTGTTCGCGCTCACCGACATGCTCGACGGCGCGATGGCCAGAGCGCGCGGCTGGTCGAGCCGGTGGGGCGCGTTCCTCGACTCGACCTGCGACCGGCTCGCCGACGCGTCGATCTTCGCCGCGGCCGCGTACTGGCTGTTCACCGAGGGGCGCGACTCGGCCGGCATCGCGGCGCTGCTCTGCCTGATCACCGGCGTCCTGGTGTCGTACGCGAAGGCTCGGGCGGAAGGCCTCGGGCTGACCGCGAACGTCGGCATCGCCGAGCGCACCGAGCGGCTGGTGCTGGTCGGCTTCGGTGGCGTCCTCGAGGTGCTCGGGGTGCCCGGCGGCATCGAGTGGGTCCTCTGGCTGCTCACCGCGCTGGCGGCGTTCACGGTCGGGCAGCGGGTGCGGGCGGTCTGGAACCAGACCCGCGACGACCGCGTCCGCCCGGCCCGGCCGCTGGACACCGGCCCGGTTCCACCCCCGCCCGCTGAGCCCCCTGCTGAGCCCACTGGTGGGCCCACCGCTGAGGCCGGGCGGGAGCAGGGGTGAACGAGCGGGTGACGGGCGCGGCCTACGCCGCGGGGTGGAAGCTGGTCCGGGTACTTCCGGAGCGTCCGGTGCGGGCGCTGTTCGAGGGCGGTGCCGGCTGGATGGCCGGTCGCGGCGGCGCGAGCGTGCGCCGCTTGGCTGCCAACCTGCGCCGGGTCGTCGGTCCCGAGATGTCCGACGCCGACCTGGCCGACCTGACGAAGCGCGGCCTGCAGTCGTACGCCCGGTACTGGTACGAGGCGTTCCGGATGCCGGAGTGGTCGCACGCGGAGATCGAGCGGCGGTTCGTGCTGGAGAACGTCGAGGAGCTCGATCGGGCCGTCGCGGCCGGGCGGGGCGTGGTCGTCGCGCTCCCGCACGCCGGGAACTGGGACCTGGCCGGTGCCTGGGCGACACTGCACGGCGTCCCGGTCACCACGGTCGCCGAGCGGCTCAAGCCCGAGGACCTCTATCAGCGGTTCCTCTCGTTCCGGCGGGCGCTGGGGATGGAGATCCTGCCGCTCACCGGCGCGTCCCGGCCACCGCTGGACGTGCTGACCGAGCGGGTGCGCGCGGGCCGGGTGGCGGTGCTGCTCAGCGAGCGGGACCTCTCGGCGCGCGGGATCGAGGTCGACTTCTTCGGGGAGCGGACGAAGATGCCCGCCGGGCCCGCGGTACTGGCGCTGCGGACCGGCGCGCCGCTGTTCGGGCTCGCGCTCTGGAACGACGGCCCGGTGACCCGGGCGCGGCTGATCGGTCCGATCGAGACCGGCCCCGGGAGTGCGGTGGTGCGGGGGGAGGCGGTGACGCCGGGCCTGCCTGCCCCGCAGGCCGCTGCGCAGGCGGACGCCGAGCAGCCGGCCGCCGCGGGTGCGGTGGCCACGGTTGCGGCGGACGAGCAGCCGGACGCCACCCCGACGAAGGTGCACGCGAACGGCGGTACGTCGGACGGTGGTGACCGTTCGGGCGGTGACGCGCCGCACAGCGTAAAAATCGAAGACGGGCACCGGGACGCCGCGCGGGTCGCGGCCGTGACGCAGCGGGTTGCCGACGCGCTCGCGGAAGGCATCGCGGAGCATCCGGTGGATTGGCACATGCTGCAGCCGCTCTGGCTGGCCGACCTGCCGCCACGGCGGCGGCGGCGGACAGCCGACTGATCGCCGGGGACGCACGGATGCGTGTCGGAATCGTCTGCCCGTACTCGTTCGACGTGCCCGGGGGCGTGCAAGCGCACGTCCGGGACCTGGCCGAGGCGCTGATCGGCCTCGGCCACGAGGTGTCGGTGCTCGCACCGGCCGAGGAGCCCGCGGACGGTGGCGCTGACCTGCCGTCGTACGTGGTGCCCGCCGGGCGAGCCGTGCCGGTGCCGTACAACGGGTCGGTGGCCCGGCTGGCGTTCGGGCCGATCTCGCTGGCGCGGGTGCGGCGGTGGTTGCGCGACGGCCGGTTCGACGTGCTGCACGTGCACGAGCCGATCGCGCCGTCGCTGTCGCTGCTGGCCTGTGTCGTGGCGACCGGTCCCATCGTGGCGACGTTCCACACGGCGACCCAGCGGTCGCGCACCCTCGCCGCGGTCCACAGCGCCCTGCAACCGGTGCTGGAGAAGATCACCGCGCGGATCGCGGTCTCCGCGCTGGCCCGCCGGGTGCAGGTCGAGCACCTGGACGGCGGGGCGGTGGAGATCCCGAACGGCGTGGCGGTCGGGAAGTTCGCGGACGCGGCCCCGCTCCCGGGGTGGCCGGGGGAGGGCGGCGCGCTCGGGTTCCTCGGGCGGTTCGGCGAGCCGCGGAAGGGCTTCACGGTGCTCGCGGACGCGTTCGCCGCGCTGGCACCGGAGCGGCCGGGCCTCCGGCTGCTCGTCGCAGGACCCGGCGACGCCGACGACGCGCTCGATGCGTTGCCCCGCGCGCTACGGCCGCGGGTGACGCTGCTGGGCATGGTCTCGGAGACCGACAAGGCCCGGATGCTGCGCAGCGTCGACCTGTACGTGGCACCGAACACCGGCGGTGAGTCGTTCGGGATCATCCTGACCGAGGCGATGGCGGCCGGTGCCACGATCGTCGCCAGCGACCTGGACGCGTTCCGCCGCGTGCTCGACGACGGGCGGGCCGGTGCACTGTTCCCGACCGGCAGGCCGGCGGCGCTGGCCGAGCGGGTCGGTGAGCTGCTCGACGACCCGGCGCAGCGGGCGGCACTGGCGGCGGTCGGGCGCTCGACGGTCGAGGCGTTCGACTGGCCGGTGGTGGCGGCACGGGTCGTCGACGTGTACCAGAGCGCGGTCGCGGCATACCCCAGCGAACCGATGGTGACCGACGCGGACGAGATCTCCACGCACCGTCTGCCGCAGTATCTGCGCGAGCGGCTGCGGTGAGGTTTTACTGCGCGCTGTCGTAACCATCACGCCGTAACACTCACGATGCACATACCCGATACAGTCGACGCGTGGACTGGCCCGTCGTCATCGTCGTGGCGCTGACGCTCGTGCTGCTCTACGTCTGGTGGCTCTCCCGCCGCATCGCCAGGCTCACCGCCCGCACCCGCGCCGCTCTGGACGCGCTGGAGGAGCAGCTCGGCCGTCGTGCCGAGGCCGCCGCTGAGCTACCCGGCGTGCACGAGGTGGCGAAGGCCGCGCTGACCAGCGGCCGCCCCGACTCCGACGCCCGGCAGGGCGCCGAGAACGACCTGGTGCGCGAGCTGCGGCACCTCGGTGCCGACGCGCTGGAGGCACCCGCGCTGCTCGCCGAGAACCGCCGCCTGGTCGTCGCCAGGCAGGTCTACAACGACGCGGTCCGCGACACCCGCTCGCTGCGCACGGCCCGGATCCCGCGCACGTTCTGGCTGGCCCGCAGGCGGCCGCTCCCGCAGTACTTCGACGTCGACGAGCTCGATCTGGACGCCGTCGACCACGAGCGCCGGGAGCAGGAAGCCCTGCGCCGGGCCGCCGAGGATGTCGGAAGGGCCACAACCGGCCAGTCGTGAGCTCCCCGCCGCCGGAGCTACGATGAAGAGATTTCTCCGGTAAGAAACACACCCAGAATCGACCGAAAGGCCGGATAACCGTGTCCGCCCAGCCCCACAACCCCGCAGGTACAACCGGCACTGCCCGAGTCAAGCGCGGCATGGCCGAGATGCTGAAGGGCGGCGTGATCATGGACGTCGTCACGCCGGAGCAGGCGAAGATCGCCGAGGACGCCGGCGCGGTCGCGGTGATGGCGCTCGAGCGGGTGCCCGCCGACATCCGGGCTCAGGGCGGCGTCGCGCGGATGAGCGACCCGGACATGGTCGACGGCATCGTCAACGCGGTCTCGATCCCGGTGATGGCCAAGGCGCGGATCGGGCACTTCGTCGAGGCACAGGTGTTGCAGGCGCTCGGCGTCGACTACATCGACGAGTCCGAGGTGCTGACGCCGGCCGACGAGGCGCACCACATCGACAAGTGGGCGTACACCGTGCCGTTCGTCTGCGGCGCGACCAACCTGGGCGAGGCGCTGCGGCGGATCGCCGAGGGTGCGGCGATGATCCGCTCGAAGGGTGAGGCCGGTACCGGCAACGTCGTCGAGGCGACCCGGCACATGCGGTCGATCCGCGGTGAGATCCGCCGGCTGACGACGCTGGATGAGACCGAGCTGTTCGTCGCCGCGAAGAACCTGCAGGCGCCGTACGAGCTGGTCAAGGAAGTCGCGACGCTCGGCAAGCTGCCGGTCGTACTGTTCACCGCCGGTGGCATCGCGACCCCGGCCGACGCCGCGATGATGATGCAGCTGGGCGCCGAGGGTGTGTTCGTGGGCTCGGGCATCTTCAAGTCCGGCGACCCGGTGAAGCGCGCCGAGGCGATCGTCAAGGCCACCACGTTCCACGACGACCCCGACGTGATCGCGAAGGTCTCGCGTGGCCTGGGCGAGGCGATGGTGGGTCTGAACGTCGACACGCTGCCGCAGGACCAGAAGTACGCGTCCCGCGGCTGGTGACCTCCCCTGTGAGCTCCCCCCTCATCGGTGTTTTCGCCCTGCAAGGTGATGTGCGTGAACACCTGAGCGCGTTGCGGGCCGCAGGCGCCGTCGCGGTGCCCGTGCGTCGCCCGTCCGAGTTGGCGGAGGTCGACGGGCTGGTCGTCCCCGGCGGCGAATCGACCACGATGAGCCGGTTGTCCCGGGTGTTCGACCTGCTCGACCCGATTCGCGAGCGGATCGCCGGCGGGCTGCCGGTGTACGGATCGTGCGCCGGGATGATCATGCTGGCCTCGACCGTCCTCGACGGACGGCCGGATCAGGAGAGCTTCGGCGGCATCACCATGGTCGTCCGCCGTAACGCGTTCGGACGCCAGGTCGACTCGTTCGAGACCGACCTGGCGTTCGCCGAGGTCGAGGGCGCCCCCGTCCACGCGGTCTTCATTCGCGCGCCGTGGGTGGAATCGACCGGTCCGGACGTCGAGATCCTCGCTCGGGTAAGCGGTGGCCCCGCGGACGGTAGGATCGTCGCGGTCCGGCAGGGCAACCTGCTGGCGACCTCCTTCCACCCGGAGTTGACGGGTGACCTCCGCGTGCACGAGTTGTTCGTGCGGATGGTTCGGGAGACAGCGACAGTGCCGACCAACGGCGGGCAGACGATCGAGGAGGCAGTACGGTGAGCGGCCACTCCAAATGGGCTACCACGAAGCACAAAAAGGCCGTCATCGACGCCAAGCGCGGCAAGATGTTCGCCAAGCTGATCAAGAACGTCGAGGTCGCGGCACGCACCGGCGGCGGTGACCCGGCCGGTAACCCCACGCTGTACGACGCCATCCAGAAGGCGAAGAAGAGCTCGGTCCCGAACGACAACATCGACCGCGCGGTCAAGCGTGGTTCCGGGGCCGAGGGCGGTGGCGCCGACTACCAGACGATCACGTACGAGGGCTACGGCCCCAACGGTGTCGCGGTGCTGATCGAGTGCCTCACCGACAACCGGAACCGGGCGGCGTCCGAAGTGCGCACCGCGATGACCCGCAACGGCGGCCAGATGGCCGACCCGGGCAGCGTCGCGTACCTGTTCCACCGCAAGGGCGTGATCATCGTCCCCAAGGGTTCGCTCTCCGAGGACGACGTCTTGCTCGCGGTGCTGGAGGCCGGCGCCGAAGAAGTCAACGACCTGGGCGAGGAGTTCGAGGTCGTCAGCGAGCCGACCGACCTGGTCACGGTGCGTACCGCGCTGCAGGACGCCGGCATCGACTACGACTCGGCCGACTCGTCGTTCGTGCCCAGCATGCAGATCCCGCTCGACGCCGAGGCCGCGCGCAAGGTGTTCAAGCTGATCGACGCGCTGGAAGACAGCGACGACGTGCAGAACGTGTACGCCAACTTCGACGTCTCCGACGAGGTCATGGCCGAGGTCGGCTGACAACTGTGGTTTGATCACGTCCGTACCGAACAGCTGTACGGAGGTGGACGGGTTTGCGTGTGCTCGGGGTCGATCCGGGTCTCACCCGCTGCGGGGTCGGTGTGGTGGAAGGGGCGCCCGGGCGGCGCTGCGGCCTCGTCCACGTGGACGTGATCCGTACCCCGGCCGACGCCGAGCTCGGTCATCGGCTGGTGACCCTCGCGGACGCGCTGGCATCGGCGATCGCGCAGCACCGCCCCGAGGTCGTCGCGGTCGAGCGGGTCTTCGCCCAGCACAACGTGCGGACGGTGATGGGCACCGCGCAGGTGGCGGCGCTGGCGATCGTGGCGGCGACGCGGGCGGGCCTTCCGGTCGCGCTGCACACGCCGTCCGAGGTCAAGGCCGCGGTCACCGGGTCGGGCACCGCCGACAAGGCGCAGGTCGGAATGATGGTGACCCGGATCCTCGGGCTCTCGTCCACGCCGAAACCCGCCGACGCGGCGGACGCGCTGGCGCTGGCGATCTGCCACCTGTGGCGGGCGCCCGCCCAGGCCCGCCTGGCGGCCGCGGTCGCGCGCGGCCGTGGCACCTCGTCCGGGCCGCGAACGGCGCCCGGTGAGCGCGGGTCGGCGGCGGGGCCGGGCCGGGCGCCCGGTGAGCGCGGGTCGGCGGCCGGGCCGGGCCGGGCGCCTGGTGAGCGCGGGTCGGCGGCGGGGCCGGATGCGGGGCCGCAGGCGCCGGGTCGGGCGGTGGGCGCGTGATCGCGTCGGTGCGTGGACAGGTGGCGGCGGTCGGGCCGGACGGTGCGGTCGTCGAGGTCGGCGGCGTCGGCATGGCCGTGCAGTGCACCCCGGCGACGCTGGCCGGCCTGCGGGTCGGTTCCCCGGCCCGGCTGGCCACCAGCCTGGTCGTCCGTGAGGACTCGCTGACGCTCTACGGCTTCGCCTCCGACGACGAACGGTCGCTGTTCGAACTGCTCCAGACGGCGAGCGGCGTCGGGCCCCGCTTGGCCCTCGCCGTGCTGGCCGTGCACTCTCCGGACGCTGTGCGCGTGGCGATCGCCGGGGCCGACACCGCGGCGCTGACCCGCGTACCGGGCATCGGCAAGAAGGGCGCGGAGCGGCTGGTGCTCGAGCTGCGCGACCGGATCGGGTCCGTGGACCCGGTCGCGGTTCCGGGGCTCGCCGGGCCGGGCACGGGGTGGCAGGCGCAGGTCCGCGACGGGCTGACCGGCCTCGGCTGGTCGGCGAAGGAGGCCGAGGACGCGGTGACGGCGGTCGCGGGCGAGTTCGACGGCCGGTCGGTCGAGGTGTCCACCGCGCTCCGCCGGGCCATCCAGCTGCTCGGACGCAACCGATGACCGCCGACGGCGGCCCGGCGGATGACGTGGTCTCGGCGTACGCCGCGCCGGACGAGCGGGACGTCGAAACCAGCCTCCGGCCGCGGATGCTCTCCGACTTCATCGGCCAGCATCGCGTCCGCGAGCAGTTGGAAGTGCTGCTGCGCAGCGCGCAGCGCCGCAACCGCCCGCCGGATCACATCCTGCTCTCCGGCCCGCCCGGCCTCGGTAAGACCAGCCTGGCGATGATCGTCGCCGCCGAGCTGGGCAGCGCGATCCGGGTGACCAGCGGCCCGGCGATCGAACGGTCGGGCGACCTGGCCGCGGTGCTCACCACGCTCGCGCCCGGCGACGTCCTGTTCATCGACGAGATCCACCGGATCGCCCGTCCGGCCGAGGAACTGCTCTACTCGGCGATGGAGGACTTCCGGGTCGACGTCGTCGTCGGCAAGGGCCCGGGCGCGACCGCGATCCCGCTGGACGTGGAGCCGTTCACGCTGGTCGGCGCCACCACCCGGTCGGGTCTGCTGACCGGGCCGCTGCGCGACCGGTTCGGGTTCGTGGCCCACCTCGACTTCTACGACGCCGCGGAGCTGCGCCGGGTGCTCGCCCGCTCGGCGGCGATCCTCGGCGTCCGGATCGACCCGGCGGGCGCGGCGGAGATCGCCGGCCGGTCCCGCGGAACCCCGCGGATCGCGAACCGGCTGCTGCGCCGGGTGCGGGACTACGCCGAGGTGCGGGCCGACGGTTACGTCACCGAGGAGGTCGCGCGGGCCGCGCTCGCGGTCTACGAGGTCGACCGGGTGGGGCTCGACCGGCTCGACCGCGCGGTGCTGGACGCGCTCGTCTCGTCGTTCGGGGGTGGCCCGGTGGGGCTCTCGACGCTCGCGGTGGCGGTGGGAGAGGAGCCGGGCACCGTCGAGGAGGTCGCGGAGCCGTTCCTGGTGCGGGCCGGCCTGCTGGCCCGGACGCCGCGCGGGCGGATCGCGACGCCCGCGGCGTGGGCGCATCTCGGGAAGACTCCGGCGCCCGGGTCCCCGGCAGCGCTCGCGGCGGGCGCCGCGGGTGCCGTGGCACCGGACGCCGACGACTTGTTCGGCGGCTCGTTCCGCGCGGCCCCCTAGCGTGCGGGCGCGGAACGATGACGGTGGGTGAGTCGTTGACGATCCGTCGACAATGCTCTGGGCGGGTGTGATCGGGGCTCACGGCGACCCGATCTGCTGCGGAGGGTTACCGCGTGGCGGCCGCTCGAGCATCTGCTACTAGACTTCCGCAGTCGCACCCCCGCAAGACCCCGCTGACGAATGTGTGAAAGGGCCCTCCGTGGTAGACGCCGCAGAACAGTCCCAGGGCGGCGGGAGCATCCTGCCGCTGCTGCTCCTGGTCGGTGTGTTCGCGCTGATGTACTTCCTGGTCATCCGACCGCAGTCGCAGCGCCGTAAGCAGATGACCCAGATGCAGAACGCGGTGGAAGAGGGCGCGCCGGTGATGACCCTCAGTGGTCTCTACGGCACGGTCGTCTCCTCCGAGGGTGACTCGGTCGTCCTGGAGGTCTCGCCGGGCGTGACGAACCGGTACGCGCGCGCCGCCATCGCCAAGGTGCTCACCGACGAGGAGGCCGTGAAGGCCGGCCTCGCGCCGAACGAGGACGCCGTCGACGAGGACGACGTGCCGGTCACCGACGCCGCGGTCGTCGAGTCGCCCGCCGTGGAGCCGTCCGCCGTCGAGACGCCGGTCGCCGAGAAGCCGGCGCCCGAGGCACCTCGCGACCCGGCCGCCGATCCGGCCAAGGGCAGCACCGACCGCAGCTGAACCCGTGTCGGCAGCGCGGTGTGCTCGGCGCCGCGCCGCCGACCGGAGCCGCAAGGGCCTGCGCTGCGCGGGCCAACCGGATAGCGTCACCAATCGGACGTACCGTCACCGTCCCCGGCAAGCCGAGCGCCGGCACGGGTGGCGGTAGCGCGAAATCACCGGGGCGACAGACCCTGCCGCCCCGACCACTGAAGGAGACCTTTCAGCGTGGCACCACCTCGCGGACAGCTGCGTGCCGGGCGGTATCTCACCTCCCTCGCGGTCCTCGTGATCGCGCTCTACGCGCTCGTGTTCTTCACAGGCGATGGCTCGCTGGAGGACAAGCTCACCCCCCGCCTCGGACTGGACCTGCAGGGCGGCACCACCGTCACGCTGCGGGCCGCGCAGGCCGGCGGCAAGGCACCGGACGCCGAGCAGCTCGAGCAGGCCCGGCAGATCATCGAGAACCGGGTCAACGGCACCGGCGTCGCCGAGGCCGAGGTCGTGACCGAGGGCGACAGCAACATCGTCATCAACGCCCCCGGCGAGAACAACGACGCGATCAAGCAGGTCGGCGAACCGGCCCAGCTGCGGTTCCGGGCGGTGCTCGAGTCCGCCCAGGACATCGTGGCGATCAAGGCGGCGGCGTCGGCAACGGTCAGCGCCACCCCCACCCCGTCGACGTCCGGCACGGCCAGCCCGAGCCCGTCCACGTCGGGCACCGCGTCGCCGTCACCCAGCACGAGCGCCGAGGTCGGGGCGAGCCCGACGGCGTCCGGCAGCGGCGGCGGCGGTGGTGCGCCCGAGGCGGCCCCGGCTGCGGTCCCGGCCGCGGAGGACACGCCCAGCCCGACGACGTCCGCATCGCCGTCGGCCGCTCCGAGCGCCACCCCGTCGGGCAGCGCGAGCCCCTCGGCGTCCGCTACCCCGTCGGCCACCCCGACGTCGGCGAGCCAGGCCGCGCTGCAGAAGTCCGCGCTGGCCAAGTTCCCCAAGGACGCCGCGACCTACGTCTCGCAGGGCACCGCCGAGGACTTCGCGGGAGCGGCCACCAACCCGCAGCTCGCCGCGATCTTCGAGCCGGGCGCCAAGAAGCTGACCGACGCCGAGGTCGCCGCGCTGCCGCTGGACTGGCAGTTCAAGGTGCCGTGGATCACCTGCACGATGCTCGACAACCGGCCTGCCGGTTCGATCGACGCCGTGAACCAGCAGGTCGTCGCGTGTGACGGCAACACGAAGTACAAGCTGGAGAAGGCCGGCGTCGTCGGTACCGACATCGACACCGCGAGCTTCACGTTCAACCAGCAGCAGGGCGGCTGGGTCGTCAACCTGAAGTTCACCGGCAAGGGTCAGGACAAGTGGACCAACCTGACCAAGGCGACGCTGCAGAAGCAGGTCGCGGTCGTCCTCGACAACGAGGTGATCTCCGCGCCGACCACCAACGAGGTGATCACTGGTGACACCCAGATCAGCGGCCAGTTCAGCAAGGCCGACGCGCAGGACCTGGCCGCGAAGCTGAAGTTCGGCGCGCTGCCGCTGTCGTTCACGGTCGAGACCGCAGAGTCGATCAGCCCGACGCTCGGCATCGAGCAGCTGGAGGCCGGTCTGCTGGCCGGCGGCATCGGTCTGGGCCTGGTCGTCGTCTACTCGCTGCTCTACTACCGGGCGCTCGGGCTGGTGACGATCGCCAGCCTGGTCGCGTCCGGCGCGATCATCTACGCGTCGGTGATCCTGCTCGGCAGGCAGATCGGGTTCACGCTGACGCTGGCGGGTGTCGCCGGTTTCATCGTCGCGGTCGGTATCACCGCGGACTCGTTCGTCGTGTTCTTCGAACGTCTGAAGGACGAGGTGCGCGACGGCCGGAGCGTCCGCTCGGCGGTGCCGCGGGCCTGGGTGCGTGCCCGGCGCACGATCCTCTCGGCGGACGCGGTCTCGTTCCTCGCCGCCGCGGTGCTCTACATCCTCGCGGTCGGCGCCGTGAAGGGCTTCGCGTTCACGCTGGGCCTCTCCACGCTCGTCGACGTCATCATCGTGTTCCTCTTCACCCACCCGCTGGTCGCCGTGTTGTCCCGCTCGCGCCGGTTCACGTCTCCGCGTTTCTCGGGCCTCGGTACGCTGCGTAAGACCCCGGCCGCTCCCGGAACCGGGGCAGCCGGACGGCCCGCGGCGACCGCCCGTCGTGTCAGCCCGAAGGAGTCCTGAGATGGGACTGGCCGGACGCCTCTACCGGGGCGAGACCAACATCGACTTCATCGGGTCGCGGAAGCGGTGGTACATCGCCTCGGCGATCCTGATCCTGATCTGCATCGGCGCGTTCGTCTTCCGCGGCTTCAACTGGGGCATCGAGTTCTCCGGCGGAACGTCGTTCGTGTTCAAGCAGCCGAGCGGCGTCACGGCGGAGCAGGTCACCGAGACCATCGAGGCCACCGGCGTCGAGGTGCAGACGACGCAGGAAGCCGGTCGCGGCGCGGACGCCAAGTTCGTGATCAAGACCGCGACGCTCACCGGCCCCGAGACCACCGAGGTCAAGCAGGCACTAGCCGCGAAGTACGAGCTCGAGGCCAACGACATCACCGACAACGCGGTGAGTTCGTCGTGGGGTGGTCAGGTCACCGACAAAGCGTTGATCGCACTGATCGTCTTCCTCGTGCTGGTCGCCGCTTATCTGGCGATCCGGTTCGAGACGAAGATGGCGATCGCGGCGCTGCTCGCGCTGTTGCACGACCTGATGCTGACCGCGGGTGCCTACTCGATCATCGGCTTCGAGGTGACGCCGTCGACGATCGTCGGTCTGCTCACGATCCTCGGTTTCTCGCTGTACGACACGGTCGTCGTGTTCGACAAGGTTTCCGAGGACACCCGGGGCATCGTCGGCGGGTCCCGGATCGACTACGCCGAGGCCGCGAACAACGCGGTGAACGAGACCCTGATGCGGTCCATCAACACTTCGTTGATCTCGCTGCTGCCGGTCGGTGGTCTGCTGTTCGTCGGTGCCGGGCTGCTCGGCGTCGGCACGCTTAAGGACCTCGCGCTAGTGCTGTTCGTCGGTCTGGCGGCCGGTGCGTACTCGTCGCTGTTCCTGGCGACCCCGTGGCTGGTCGACATGAAGGAGCGCGAGCCCCGGTACAAGGCGCTCAAGGAGCGCGTCCGGGCCAAGCGTGCTGCCGCGGCCAGGGCCGCGGAGAGCGCCGAGGCGGAGGCCGAGGTCGAGGAGACGGCTGAGGCCGAGGAGCCGACCGACGCCGATGAGGACGCCCGGGAGCCGGCCACCGCCGGTGCGGGTTCCGGCACGACGCGGACGACGTCCTCGAACCGGCCGTCCCAGCAGCAGCGGCGGCGGCCGAGCGGCAACCGTCCCGGCCGCTCCGGTGGAAACCGGAAGAAGCGATGACCGAAGCGGAATCGGTGCCCGAGCCCGTGGTGGCCGGGCACCCGCTCGGTGAGCGTGCCTCGCACGGTTCGCTGGCCGGGCGGGTCGGCAACGGTCCGGTGACGCCGGCCGCGGTGAGCGACCTGATCGCCGCCCACGTGCTCGACGTCCCGGACTTCCCGAAGCCGGGCGTCGGGTTCAAGGATCTGACGCCGCTGTTCGCCAACGGGCCGGCGTTCGCCCAGGTGATCGACGCGATCGCGACCGAGTACGGCGGTGCGTTCGACGTCGTCGCCGGGATCGAGGCCCGCGGGTTCGTGCTGGCGGCCGCGGTCGCCTACGCGAGCGGCGCCGGGCTGGTGCCGATCCGCAAGGCCGGGAAGCTGCCGCGCGCGACCGTGTCCGCGGCGTACGCGCTGGAGTACGGCGAGGCCGTCCTCGAGGTGCACGCGGACGCGTTCGAGCCCGGCACGCGGGTGCTGCTGCTGGACGACGTCCTGGCCACCGGCGGTACGGCGGCGGCCGCGATCTCGCTGGTCGAGCAGGCCGGCGGCGAGGTCGTCGGGTTCTCGGTGCTGATGGAGCTGGCGTTCCTGGACGGCCGCGCGCGGCTACCGGAGCGCGAAGTCCACGCGCTACTCGTGGTCTGAGGCGACCCTGCAGGGCATCAACCGTCCGGCCATGCTGTTGTGACCAGACGGGCAGCAGTCGTTGACCCTGGCTCCTGTGGAAGGCGCCGGGGTCGGCAGTGCTCGCCCGCGTAGCATGGAGAGAGCTCGATGCCTTCAGTAGAGGGAGCGGCCTGTGTCAGACGTCGCACCGACCGTCGCCGGTGGCCAGCGGGATCCGCTTCCCGCCGGTGACACCCCCGACCCGGCTGCGCCGGTCGTAGCCCGGGCAGCGGGCGACGGTGGCGCGGACGGCGCGCTGCCGCACGCCGACTCGGTCGCGGGCAACGGCGCCGACCCAGTCGGCACCGGCGCGCCCACCGGCCGCCGGGTGCGAGCGGCGCTGGCGCGATTCAGCACCCCGTCCTGGCAGGGTGCGGTCAACGTGGTGCTGGAGCCACTGGTCGCCACCCACCGCAGCGCGCACCCCAAGGCCGACGTCCGCCTGCTCCAGAAGGCGTACGACGTCGCCGAGCAGTTCCACCGCGGGCAGCTGCGCAAGTCGGGCGACCCGTACATCACGCACCCGCTCGCGGTCGCGACGATCCTCGCCGAGCTGGGCATGGACACCACGACGCTGGTCGCGGCGCTGCTGCACGACACCGTGGAAGACACCGGCTACACGCTCGAGCAGCTGCACGCCGACTTCGGTGGCGAGGTCGCGCACCTCGTCGACGGCGTCACCAAGCTCGACAAGGTGCAGTTCGGCGACGCGGCCGAGGCCGAGACCATCCGCAAGATGGTCGTCGCGATGGCCCGCGACCCGCGGGTCCTGGTGATCAAGCTCGCCGACCGGCTGCACAACATGCGGACGCTGCGCTTCCTGCCCCGCCACAAGCAGGAGAAGAAGGCCCGCGAGACGCTCGACGTGCTGGCGCCGCTGGCGCACCGGCTGGGCATGAACACGGTCAAGTGGGAGCTGGAAGACCTCGCGTTCATGACCCTCTACCCGAAGCGGTACGAGGAGATCGCCCGGCTGGTGCAGGAGCACTCGCCCGCGCGCGACCGGGGCCTGGCCGAGGTGACCAACCAGGTCCAGAACGACCTGAAGAACGCGAAGATCCGCGCCACCGTGGTCGGGCGGCCGAAGCACTACTACTCGATCTACCAGAAGATGATCGTGCGGGGCCGCGACTTCGCCGACATCTACGACCTGGTCGGCGTGCGTGTGCTGGTCGACTCGGTCCGCGACTGTTACGCCGCGCTCGGCGTCATCCACGCGTCCTGGCAGCCGGTTCCCGGCCGCTTCAAGGACTACATCGCGATGCCGAAGTTCAACATGTACCAGTCGCTGCACACGACCGTCATCGGTCCCGAGGGCAAGCCGATCGAACTGCAGATCCGGACGCTGGCGATGCACCGCACCGCCGAGTACGGCATCGCCGCGCACTGGAAGTACAAGGAGACCAAGGGCGCCGAGGTGGCCGGTCCGCCCGCCACCGTCGACGACATGGCGTGGCTGCGGCAGTTGCTCGACTGGCAGCGCGAGGCCAGCGACCCGGGTGAGTTCCTCGAGGCGCTGCGGTTCGACCTCGGCGGCCAGGAGGTCTACGTCTTCACCCCGAAGGGTGACGTCGTGGCGCTCACGAAGGACTCGACGCCGGTCGACTTCGCCTACGCGGTGCACACCGAGGTCGGGCACCGCTGCATCGGCGCGCGGGTCAACGGCAAGCTGGTCCCGCTGGAGAGCACGCTCAACAACGGCGACACCGTCGACATCTTCACGTCGAAGTCGGAGAACGCCGGCCCGAGCCAGGACTGGCTGAGCTTCGTCAAGAGCCCGCGGGCCCGGACGAAGATCCGCCAGTACTTCGCGAAGGAGCGCCGCGAGGACGCGATCGAGTCCGGCAAGGACGCGCTGCAGCGGGTCATGCGCAAGCAGGGCCTCCCGCTCCAGCGGCTGCTCGGCGGCGACGCGCTGCTGACGATCGCGCGTGACCTGCACCTCTCCGACATCAGCGCGCTCTACGCCGCGGTGGGGGAGAACCAGGTCTCGGCGCAGGCCGTGATCCAGCGGGTCGTCGCGTCGCTCGGGGGCGCGGAGGGTGCCACCGAGGACCTGGCCGAGACCGCGCGTCCGTCCCGGCACCGCTCCCGGCCGGCCGGTCCCGGTGACCCGGGTGTCATCGTCAGCAACGCCGGCGACGACGTCTGGGTGAAGCTCGCGAAGTGCTGTACGCCGGTGCCGGGCGACGCGATCCTCGGATTTGTCACCCGCAGCGGGATGATCAGCGTCCACCGCGACGACTGCACGAACGCCAGCGACCTCAAGCGGCAGGACGAGCGGCTGGTCGAGGTCTCCTGGGCGCCGACCGCCGGTTCGACGTTCCTGGTGGCGATCCAGGTCGAGGCGCTCGACCGGCACCGCCTGCTCTCCGACGTCACGAAGGTGCTGTCGGACGAGAAGGTCAACATCCTCTCGGCGACCGTGAGCACGACCCGCGATCGGGTGGCGGTCTCGAAGTTCACGTTCGAGATGGCCGACCCGAAGCACCTCGGGCACCTGCTGCGAGTGGTGCGCCGGGTCGAGGGTGTCTACGACGCGTACCGTGTTACCTCGGGCTAGGGAGGCGCGATGAGCATCGAGCGCAGGTTGCCGGATCGTCCCGCGGGGGCGTCGGAGCCCGGAAAGGTGCGGGCGAAGATCGTCGGGCTGGAGACGTTCCGGGAGACCGGGTCACTGCAGGCGACCTCGACGCCGCCGCCCGAGCCGCCCCCGGACCTCGGCAACGCCGAGTCGGCAGGCTACCGAGGCTGACGCAACGCGCGAGCGCCCGCACGCATTTGCGTGCGGGCGCTCTGCTGTGCCGGGGGCCGCCGCTGCGGGCGCTCTGCTGTATCAGAGGGCCGCCGCTGCGGGCGGCCTGACGCGGATTGACGCGAAACCGGGGCCTAAGCGGCGCTTAGACCCCGGTTTCGGGTGAACTCGCGTGGGTGAGCGGTCAGCTCGCGGCGGGAGACACCGTGACGGTGGTGATGTTGACGGCCTGCTTGGGCTTGCCGTCGCCGGTGCTGCCCTCGACGCCCTTCGCGGCGACCTTCTCGACCAGGTCGAGGCCCTTGGTGACCTTGCCGACCACGGTGTATTCCGCGCCGAGAGCTTCCTCGGGGATGTCCTTGTAGACGATGAAGAACTGGCTGCCGACCGAGATCTCCTCGGAGCTCTTCGCCATCGCGATCGTCCCGGCCGGGTACGGCGGGTGCTGGTTCGTCGGCAGGTTCTCGGTGCCGTACCGGTAAGCCGGGCCGCCGGTGCCGTCACCGAACGGGTCACCGCACTGCAGGACGAAGATGCCGGACGTCGTCATCCGGTGGCAGGACGTCTTGTCGTAGAACTTCTTGCCGATCAGGAACGCGAGGCTGTTGCTCGTGCACGGCGCGTTCGCCTGGTCGAGCGTGAACTGGATCGCGCCGACGCTGGTCGTCATCGTCACGGTGCGCGTTCCGGTGTCCGGAATGTTCGACGTGGGCGGCTGACCGACGTCCTTCACCTTGCCAGTGCTGCTGTCTGCCTTCTGGTACGTGCAGGTGGGGCCCGAGGCGGCCTCGGTGGTGGTGTCCTTGTCGTCGTCGCCGCTCAGGTTGACGACGAGGAAGACGGCGCCGACCACGACGAGCAGGAGCGCGATACCGGCGCCCACCGCCGCCTGGGTCTGGCGGCGGCGTTTCGCGGCCGCGGCCCGCCGGGCCATCTGCCGTTCGAGCTTGGCGCGGGCCAGCTGCCGCTGGCGATCCTTCGTCGGCACTCCGTGCTCTCCTGTTCGGTTTCCGGCGCCGTGCCCAACTGGTCCGGTGCACCGTTAGCTCAGCCGCCTGCGCATGTCGCGAGCGGGGGCCCGCGCGTGCGGCTGAGTGTACGGCGCCCTCCTAGGGAAGGGGCTGATACCCCACGACAGCGCGCCGTGCATCGGTCGAGAACGCGCCGGGCGCGTCGTCGAGGCTGCGGCACGGAAAGGCGGTCGGCTCCGGCCGACTGCGATCGGTAGGCTGGTGGGAACGTGGCGGCGCGATCGTCGCCGGAGAAGACCCCCCGTCGGAGAAGAAGGGACGCTCGTGCTCATCGCCGGATTTCCGGCCCCCGCGCTCGGCACCAACTGCTGGGTCGTCGCCCCCGCGGCCGGCGAACAGTGTGTGGTCATCGATCCGGGGATCGGCGTGGTCGACCAGCTCGAGGACGTCCTAACCAAGCACCGGCTGCATCCGGCCGCGGTGATCCTCACCCACGGTCACATCGACCACACGTTCTCGGTGGCCCCGGTCTGCGGCGCGAAGGACATCCCGGCGTACATCCACCCGGCCGACGCCGATCAGCTCGCCGACCCGTGGAGCTACATCGGCGCCCCGAAGGGCACGCCGATGTTCGGCCTGGAGTACACCGAGCCGAGCGACGTGAAGACGCTGACCGACGGTGAGACGCTGCAGCTCGCCGGTGTCGAGCTGAGCGTCACGCTGGCGCCGGGGCACACGCCCGGCTCGCTGGTGTTCGGCGTGCGGACGCCGGACGCGCCGGTGCTGTTCTCCGGTGACCTGCTGTTCGCCGGGTCGATCGGCCGTGTCGACCTGCCCGGCGGCAGCGCCCAGGACATGCTGGCGTCGCTGGCCCGGGTCGTGTTGCCGCTGGACGACGCCACCGTGGTGAAGCCGGGGCACGGCCCCGACACCACGATCGCCCGGGAGCGCGCCACCAACCCCTACCTGCTGCAGGTGGCCGAAGCTACCAATCTTCCGAGGACCGGACTGTGACCAGCTTTACCGCCCCCAAGGGCACGTTCGATACCCTTCCCCCCGACTCGGCGACGTTCCTCGCGGTTCGGGACGCGCTGACCGCGCCACTGCGGCGTGCCGGATACGGGTACATCGAGACGCCGATCTTCGAGGACACCGCGCTGTTCGCCCGCGGCGTCGGCGAGTCGACGGACGTCGTGAGCAAGGAGATGTACACGTTCACCGACCGCAAAGAGCGGTCGCTGAGCCTGCGGCCGGAGCTGACCGCGGGGCTGATGCGGGCGTTCATCGAGCACAAGCTCTACTCCGGGCAGCTGCCGGTGAAGCTCTACGCAGTCGGGTCGAACTTCCGGTACGAGCAGCCGCAGGCCGGTCGGTACCGCCACTTCACCCAGGTCGACATGGAGGCGCTGGGCGTCGACGACCCGGCGCTGGACGCCGAGGTCGTCGCGCTGGCCGTGGCCGGGTTCCGGGAGCTGGGGCTGACCGACTTCGACCTGCTGATGACGTCGCTGGGCGACGCGGAGTGCCGCCCGCAGTACCGCGAGAAGCTGCAGTCGTTCCTGGCCGGGCTCGACCTCGACGAGGAGACTCGGCGCCGCGCCGAGATCAACCCGCTGCGGGTCCTGGACGACAAGCGTCCCGACGTGGCCGCGCAGCTGGCCGAGGCGCCGCTGATGGTCGACCACCTCTGCGACCCGTGCCAGCGGCACTACGACGAGGTCCGGCAGTACCTCACCGACCTCGGCGTGGAGTGGCAGGAGGCGCCGCGGCTGGTCCGCGGGCTGGACTACTACACGAAGACCACGTTCGAGTTCGTCCACAACGGCCTGGGCGCCCAGTCGGCGATCGGCGGCGGCGGCCGGTACGACGGGCTCTCGAAGCAGCTCGGCGGGCCGGACGTGTCCGGGATCGGCTACGCGGTCGGCGTCGACCGGACGCTGCTCGCGCTGCGCGCCGAAGGACTGGTCGGTGATGCGCCGTCCCGGGTGGCGGCGTTCGTCGTCCCGCTCGGTGACGCGGCCCGGCGTCGCGGCCTCGCGCTGGTCACCGAACTGCGCAACGCGGGCGTCCCGGCCGACTTCGCGTTCGGCGGCAAGGGGCTCAAAGGGGCCATGAAGGCCGCCGACCGCTCCGGCGCCCGGTACGCGGTGGTGCTCGGCGAGCGCGACCTCGCCGACGGGACCGCGCAGCTGAAAGACCTGACCACCGCCGAGCAGCGGGCCGTACCGCTGACCGACCTCGCCCGCACCGTCAAGGAGCTTCTCTCGTGAGCGGCACTACCTACCGCACCCACAAGGCCGGCGTGCTCCGCGCCGAGCACGCGGGGCAGACCGTCACCCTCTCCGGGTGGGTGGCTCGCCGCCGTGACCACGGTGGGGTCATCTTCGTCGATCTCCGGGACGCCTCCGGCTACGTCCAGGTCGTCCTGCGCGAGGAGGTCGGGCACGCGCTGCGGGCGGAGTACTGCATCCGGGTGACCGGCGAGGTGCGGACGCGGCCGGAGGGCAACGAGAACCCCGAGCTGCCGACCGGCGCGATCGAGGTCGTCGCCGAGACGCTCACCGTACTCAGCGAGTCCGCGCCGCTGCCGTTCCCGATCGACGGCCAGACCGCCGGTGAGGTCGGCGAGGAGGCCCGGCTCAAGTACCGCTACCTCGACCTCCGGCGCGCGCACCAGGCCGCGGCGCTGCGGCTGCGCAGTTCCGTGAGCCGGATCGCCCGGCGGGTGCTCGACGAGCAGGAGTTCGTCGAGATCGAGACGCCGACGCTGACCCGCTCGACGCCCGAGGGCGCCCGCGACTTCCTGGTGCCCGCGCGGCTGCAGCCCGGTTCCTGGTACGCGCTGCCGCAGTCGCCGCAGCTGTTCAAGCAGCTGCTGATGGTCGCCGGGATGGAGCGGTACTACCAGATCGCCCGCTGCTACCGGGACGAGGACTTCCGCGCCGACCGGCAGCCGGAGTTCACCCAGCTCGACATCGAGATGTCGTTCGTCACCCAGGACGACGTCATCGCGGTCGGCGAGGCCGTGGTGTCGGCGATCTGGCGCGAGCTGGCCGGGTACGAGATCCCGCTGCCGCTGCCGCGGCTCACCTACGCCGACGCGATGACCCGCTACGGCTCGGACAAGCCCGACGTCCGGTTCGGCAACGAGCTCGTCGATCTGACGTCGTACTTCGCCGGGACGTCGTTCCGGGTGTTCCAGGCACCGCACGTCGGTGCCGTGGTCATGCCGGGTGGCGCGTCACAGACGCGCAAGGAGCTCGACGGCTGGCAGGAGTGGGCGCGGGCCCGCGGCGCGAAGGGCCTCGCGTACGTACTGTTCGACGCCGAGACCGGCGAGACCCGCGGCCCGGTGGCCAAGAACCTCTCCGAGGAGCACCTCGCCGGGCTGGCCGACGCGGTCGGCGCCAAGCCGGGCGACGCGGTGTTTTTCGGCGCGGGTGAGCGCTCCGGCACGCTGGAACTGCTCGGCGCGGCGCGGCTGGAGATCGGTCGCCGCTGCGGGCTGATCGACGAGTCCCGGTGGGAGTTCCTCTGGGTCGTCGACGCGCCGATGTTCGAGCCGGTCGGCGGCGGGGAGATCGGCGTCGAGGGGGCCCAGGGCTCCTGGACTGCCGTGCACCACCCGTTCACGTCGCCGAACTCGGACTGGATCGACCGGTTCGAGGAGGCACCGGCCGAGGCGCTGGCCTGGGCCTACGACATCGTGCTCAACGGCACCGAGATCGGCGGCGGTTCGATCCGTATCCACGACCGTCGCGTCCAGGAGCGGGTGTTCGAGGTGCTGGGCCTGTCCGAGGAGGACGCCCAGGGCAAGTTCGGCTTCCTGCTCGAGGCGTTCAAGTACGGCGCGCCGCCGCACGGCGGCATCGCGCTCGGCTGGGACCGCTTGGTCGCGCTGCTGGCCGGCGTCGAGTCGATCCGCGACGTCATCGCGTTCCCGAAGACCGCCTCCGGTGGTGACCCGCTGACCGGTGCGCCCGCGCCGATCTCCGCGCGTCAGCGCAAGGAAGCCGGCGTCGACGGGAAGCCGCAGAAGGCTTGATTCCTCGCGCCGCCGGTGAGCACGCTCACCGGCGGCGCGGTGTGTCTTCGGCCGGCGCGGAGCGCGGCCTGGGCAGCGGTGGCCGGCGGGGGAACGGTGGCGCGGCGCGCGGCTGCGGCGGAACGTCGTAGAGCCGCTCGTCAGCGCCCGGGTACTCCTCGACGGGGTTCTTCTCGGCGGTGGGGTAGCCGGTGGCTGGGTGGTCGGCGGCGAGGTAGTCGCCGTTCGGGTACCCGGCGGCCGGGTAGCCGGGGGCCGGGTGGTTGCCGTTCGGGTGCTCGGGGGCGGGGTAGTCGGCGGCGGGGTAGTCGTCCATCGGCGGGGCAGGGGACTGTGGGGCCGCAGGAAGGGCCGGGGTCACCGGCCGCACCGCGATCGCCCGCGGCGGCTCCACGGAGGGTGCCTCGTGCAGCCCGAACCGGTCGTAGAAGCGGCGCAGCGGGCGCGGTGCCCACCAGTTCGCCTCGCCCAGCAGCGCCATCGTCGCGGGCACCAGCAGGCACCGCACCACGGTCGCGTCCACCGCGACCGCGATCGCCATCGCGACGCCCAGCTCCTTGATCGCCAGCATCCGCCCGACCGCGAACCCGGCGAACACGATGATCATCAGCAGCGCGGCGGACGTGATGATCTTCCCGGAGCGCTGCAGCCCGATCTCGACCGCGGTGTTGTTGTCCATACCGGCGTCCCGCAGCTCCTTGATCCGGGAGAGCAGGAACACCTCGTAGTCCATCGAGAGCCCGAACGCGAAGCAGAACACCAGTACCGGTACCCACGGCTCCAGCCCGCCGGTGGGGGAGAAGTCCAGGTACTCGTGCAGGTGCCCGTCCTGGAAGAGCAGCTTCAGCGCCCCGAACGACGCGGCCAGCGACAGGACGTTCATCACCAGCGCTTTGGCCGGGACCAGCAGCGACCCGGTCATCGCGAACAGCAGGACGAACGTCGCCACGACCATCAGCGCCACCGCCCACGGCGCGTACCGCCGCACTTCGGCGAGGAAGTCGACGAGTACCGCGGTGTCGCCGGTGACCCAGATCTGGAACGGGGGCCGGTCGGCGCGGATCTGCCGCACCAGCTGCTGGCCGATCCGGTCGTGCTCGCTCGCCTTCGGGATGATGTCGATGCTGGACAGTCCCTCGGTGACCTGCGCGGGCGGCATGATCCGGGAGACGTCGTCGTACTCGGGGTCGCGCTCGAGCTTCGCCGCCCAGAGCGCGAGTTCGGTCTGGCTGGTGTTCGCGACGATCGTGATCGGCGGCGCTTCCTGGCCGGGGAAGCGTTCGGCGCTGACCTCGGCGAAGCGGCGCGCCTCGAAGCCCTCCGGGAGCATCTTCGCGCTGCTGTTCACGAACGTCACCGACAGGAACGGGATCCCGGTCGCCAGCAGCACGGTCACCAGCAGCACGGTCGCGATCAGCGGTCTCCGCCGGGTCAGCCGGGCCAGCCGCGCGAACGTGCCGTTGTCGCTCGGGCGTTCCGACCGGTGTCGTCCGACGCCGACCCGGCGGGCGCTCATCGCGAGCAGCGCGGGCACCAGCGTGATGCCGGCCAGCAGCGCGAACAGCACGACGCCGACGCCTGCCGAGCCGATGCCGCGGAAGATCGGGCTGGGGAACACGAACAGGCCGGCCAGCGACAGTGCGACGGTGAGCGCCGAGAACGTGATCGTGCGGCCGGCCGACGCGACCGTCCGCTCGATCGCCTCCGGGACGGTCCGTTTCGCGTACCGCTCCTCCCGGAACCGGTTGACCATCAGCAGCGAGTAGTCGATCGAGAGGCCGAGCGCCAGGACGGTGCTCACCGACAGGACGTTCGGGTCGAGGTCCATCAGCTGGAGCAGGCCCAGCATGACGAGCATTCCGCAGGCGATCGAGGCGAGCGCGCCGATGATCGGGATGCCCGCGGCGACCGCGCCGCCGAAGATCGCCACCATCGCGATCAGCGTCAGCGGGAGGGCGATGACTTCGCCCTTCTCGGTGTCGCGACGGGTCTGCTCGTTGATCTGACGCTGCAGCAGCGTCGGGCCGCCGACGGTCACCTCGGTGCCGGGGACGGCGTCGGCGATCGCGTGGAGCCGGTCGGCGATCGTCTCCTCGACCGCGTGCTGGGCGTCCACCGACAGATCCCTGGTCAGATCGACGACGATCAGCGCGGCGTTGCCGTCGGTGGCGATGAGGAGTTGCTGGCCCTGCTTCGGGAGCTGCGGGGCGAACGGGTCGAGCACCCGGCCGACACCCTCGGTGCGGCCGAGGTCGTTGCGAGTGTCTGTGACAGCCTTCCGCAGTGTCTCGACCGGTGCCCCGTCGACAACGGCGGAAACCCGGCCACCGTACTCCGAGGACTCGACGAGCAGCGTCGCCGCGCGCACCGACTCCATCGATTCGGACGCCTGCTGCCCGCCGCCGAGCCGGTCGGTCACCCGACCGGTGTTCGCGATGCCTGCGACGAAGACGAGCAGCCACAGCACCACGACCAGTCTTCGATGGCGGTAGCAGAATCGACCCAGACGTGCGAACAACTCATCTCCGGCAGCTCAGGCAACGTTGCCACTGGTCACTGGTGTTCTGTTGACGGTACGGCTCCGAGTGACGCAAGGGGGCCAGTTCCCGGATTGCGCGGCCCGCCCAGCGCTCCACGTTCGAGGAACGGAACTCAGTAGGGTCGGGGCGTGGAGACCGAAAGCCTGTTCGACGGTCGCGCCGATGATCCGGCCTCGCAGCCGACGCCCGCGCGCGCCGCGCCGATCGCCGGGGCGGGCGCCGCGGACGGGGTGGACCCGCACGCGCCGCTGGCGGTCCGGATGCGCCCGCGGACGCTCGACGAGCTGGTGGGCCAGCGGCACCTGCTGGGCCCGGGTAGTCCGCTGCGCCGCCTGGTGGAGGGGGACGCGCCGCTCTCGGTGATCCTGTGGGGGCCGCCGGGCTCGGGCAAGACCACGATCGCCCACCTCGTCTCGCGGGCGACCAGCCGGCGGTTCGTCGCGCTCTCCGCGCTGTCGGCGGGCGTGAAGGACGTGCGGGCGGTGATCGAGCAGGCCAAGCTCGAGCGTCGCCGCGGCGTCTACACGGTGCTGTTCGTCGACGAGGTCCACCGGTTCTCGAAGACCCAGCAGGACTCGCTGCTGGCCGCGGTCGAGGACCGGACCGTGACGCTGGTCGCGGCGACCACCGAGAACCCGTCGTTCTCGGTCGTGTCCCCGCTGCTGTCCCGCTCGCTGCTGCTGACGCTCGTCCCGCTGGACGCGGACGACATCCGCCGGCTGCTGCGCCGCGCACTGGTCGATCCCCGCGGGCTGGGCGGGGCGGTCCGCCTGGCGGCGGACGCCGAGGACCATCTCGTCCGGCTGGCGGACGGCGACGCCCGGCGGTCGCTCACCGCTCTCGAAGCCGCCGCCGACGCCGCCCTAGCCGCCGCCGACCCGGCAGCGTCCGCCCCGGCAGCGGGCGGCCTTGCGGCGGCCGACCCAGCGGCCGGCGGCCTTGCGGCGGCCGACTCGGCAGCGGGCGGCCTTGCGGCGGCCGACCCGGCGGCCGGCGGTCCGGCGGCGGTCGGGTCTGCGGCCGGCGGAGCGGCGGTCGGTTCTGCGGCGGGCGGCGCGGCGGGGGGCAACTCCGTGGAGATCGATCTCGCGACCGCGGAGGCGGCGGTCGACAAGGCCGCGGTGCGCTACGACCGCGACGGCGACGCGCACTACGACGTCATCAGCGCTTTCATCAAGAGCATGCGCGGCTCCGACGTCGACGCGGCGCTGCACTGGCTCGCCCGGATGCTCACCGCGGGCGAGGATCCCCGCTTCATCGCGCGGCGCCTGGTGATCTTCGCCAGCGAGGACGTCGGTATGGCCGATCCGACCGCGCTGCTGACCGCGGTGGCAGCGGCGCAGACCATCCAGCTGATCGGTCTGCCGGAGGGGCAGCTGACGCTCGCGCACGCGGTCGTCCATCTGGCGACCGCTCCGAAGTCCAACGCGGTGACGACCGCGATCTCCGCGGCGCTGTCCGACGTGGCGGCGGGCAAGGCGGGCGCGGTGCCGCCGGCGCTGCGGGACGCGCACTACCCCGGAGCGAAGGCGCTCGGCCACGGCAAGGGCTACCGCTACCCGCACGACGACCCGGCGGGGGTCGTGGCCCAGCAGTACCCGCCGGACGAGTTGGTCGGCCGCGACTACTACGAACCCACGCGGCGCGGCGCAGAGCGTCCGATCGCGGAGCGTCTGGACCGGATCCGGTCCGCGGTGCGGGGTACCTCCGCGCCGTAAGGCGCGCCAAGAAATGTGTCCACCTACCGACGTATCCCCAGCCCGGGATGGGTCGGTAGGTGGACAGGATTCTGAGCCCCCGGCGCGCCGGAGGCGTGGCGGAAGAGCACCGGCCACACGCGCCACACGCGGCACACCCGGGACCTGCGCTGAGCGTGATCGCCGCAGGCGGTAGGGTCTGTTCACCCCGAGCCCACTCACCCAAGGAGACTCGCCGGTGTCTCTCGGCGAAATCGCGGCCCTCATCGCCGCCATTGCGTTCGTCCTTCTGGTCGGTGCGCTCGCCGTGCCGCTGATCAAGCTGGGTCGCACGGTCGACGCCGCGACCAAGGCCATCACCGACATCACCGAGCAGGCGGTGCCGATCCTGGCGAGCGCCCACGTCACGGTCGACGGGGTGAACCAGACCCTCGGCGGCGTCAACCACCAGCTCGACAAGGTCGACACGCTGACCGATCACGTGTCGGCGGTGACCGGCAGCATCGCCCAGGTGACGACGCTGTTCGGCGCCACCGTGTCCGGCCCGCTGGTGAAGGCCGCCGCGTTCAGCTACGGCGTCCGTTCGGCGCTCCGGGCCCGGCGGGCCGCGGAGACCGAGCGGGAGGTCCGCGACGAGCTGAAGAAGCGGCGGAGGGGCGCCTGATGCGACGGCTGTTCTGGCTGGGTATCGGCGTCGCGGTCGGCGTCCTCGTCGTCCGTAAGGTCACCAAGACCGCGGAGGCCTACAGCCCGCGCGGGCTGGCCGACTCGGCGCGTGGGTCGGCCGTGGACCTGCTCGACTCGGTGCGGGCGTTCGTCGAGGACGCGCGCGTGGCGATGGCCGAGCACGAGGTCGAGCTGACCCGCGCGCTCGCGGAGGGACAGTCCGGCGCCGACGGCGGAGCCCACAGGGCACACTGACCCGAGGTGCCTCGGCCGCCGTGTGGCGGAACTCTGCTGGCAGGGCACACTGACCCGAGGTGCCTCGGCCGCCGTGTGGCGGAACTCTGCTGGCAGGGCACACTGACCCGGGTGCATCGGCCGCCGTGTGGCGGAACTCTGCTGGCAGGGCACACTGACCCGAGGTGCCTCGGCCGCCGTGTGGCGGAACTCTGCTGGCAGGGCGCACTGACCCGAGGTGCAGCGGCTGCCCGGTGGCGCTGCGCCGTCGTGCGTTGCGGACATATATGGGCAGCGCGATCCCGCGTCCGCGAGAGATAGTGTCGACACTTGTAGCCCATTCGAACTCACGGACACCTGGCGATGAAGACCTCTGAGATCCGGCAACGCTTCCTCGATCATTTCGCCCAGCGCGGCCACACCGTGGTACCCAGCGCGGGCCTGATCGCCGACGATCCCAACCTGCTGTTCGTCAACGCAGGAATGGTGCCGTTCAAGCCGTACTTCCTGGGCCAGGTGACCCCGCCCTACCCGCGTGCGACCAGCGTCCAGAAGTGCGTTCGAACCCTCGACATCGACGAGGTCGGCAAGACGACCCGGCACGGGTCGTTCTTCCAGATGAACGGCAACTTCAGCTTCGGTGACTACTTCAAGGACGGAGCGATCCGCTACGCGTGGGAGTTGTGCACCAACTCGATCGCGGACGGCGGATACGGGTTCGACGAGTCGAAGCTCTGGGTCTCGGTCTACGAAGAGGACGACGAGGCGTACCGGCTGTGGCGCGACGCGGTGGGCGTCCCGGAGTCGCGGATCATCCGGCTGGGCAAGGGCCCGAACTTCTGGTCGATGGGCGTGCCGGGGCCGTGCGGTCCCTGCTCGGAGATCCTGATCGACCGCGGCCCGGAGTACGGCCCGGAGTACGTCAACACGCCGGGGGTCGAGCCGGACGGCGACCGCTACCTGGAGTTCTGGAACCTCGTCTTCATGCAGTACGAGCGGGGGCCGGGCCAGGGCAAGACCGACTACCCGATCCTCGGTGACCTGCCCGCGCAGAACATCGACACCGGAATGGGCATGGAGCGGGTCGCGTTCCTGCTCCAGGACGTCGACAACTTCTACGAGGTCGACGAGGTCCGCCCGATCCTCGACAAGGCCGCTGCGCTGAGCGGCAAGCGCTACCCCGCGCACGAACAACACGACGGCCACCCCAACCCGGACGACGTCCGGCTGCGCGTCGTGGCCGACCACGTCCGCACCGCGCTGATGCTGATCGGCGACGGCGTCACGCCCGGCAACGAGGGACGCGGCTACGTGCTGCGGCGCATCCTGCGCCGCGCGGTGCGCGCGATGCGCCTGCTCGGGTACGAGGACCCCTCGTTCCCGGAGCTGTTCCCGGTGGCCCGGGACGCGATGAGCGGGTCCTATCCGGAGGTCGCGACCGACTACGCGCGGATCGCCGGTTACGCCTACGCCGAAGAGGACGCGTTCCGCGCGACGCTCCGCTCCGGAACCACGATTCTGGACACCGCGGTCGCGGAGACCAAGAAGAGCGGCGGCTCTCAGCTCTCCGGCAGCAGCGCGTTCCAGCTGCACGACACGTACGGCTTCCCGATCGACCTCACCCTGGAGATGGCGGCCGAGCAGGGCCTGACCGTCGACGAAGAGGGCTTCCGCCGCCTGATGAGCGAGCAGCGGCAGCGGGCCAAGGCCGACGCGCAGTCGCGGAAGACCGGCCACGCAGACACGTCCGTGCTGCGCTCGGTGCTCGACCGCACCGGCCCGACGAACTTCACCGGGTACCTCGAGGTGGAGCGCGAGGGACGGATCGGCGGGATCATCGGCCGCGACGGCGCGATCCGCGGCGGTGCCGGCCAGGGCGAGGAGGTCGAGGTCATCCTCGACTCGACACCGTTCTACGCCGAGGGCGGTGGCCAGCAGCCCGACCAGGGTGTGCTCGTCACACCCGGCGGCAAGCTCGAGGTGTTCGACGTCCAGCAGCCGCTGCCGGGCCTGATCGTGCACCGCGGCAAGGTCGTCGACGGGGAGATCAAGCAGGACGACCCGGTGCTGGCCACGATCGACGTGGATCGCCGCCGGGCGATCTCCCGCGCCCACACCGCGACCCACCTGATCCACACCGCGATTCGGGGTGCGCTCGGCGAGTCCGCGACCCAGGCCGGTTCGCTCAACGCGCCCGGCCGGCTGCGGTTCGACTTCAACACGCCCGGCGCCGTGCCCCAGTCGGTGCTCTCGGACGTCGAGGACGAGGTGAACGCCGTCCTCCTCGACGACCTCGAGGTGCGCGCGTTCATCACCTCGCAGGCCGAGGCGCGGCGGATCGGCGCGATGGCGCTGTTCGGCGAGAAGTACGGCGACGAGGTGCGGGTCGTCGAGGTCGGCGAGTACGCCCGGGAGCTGTGCGGTGGGACGCACGCGGCGCGCTCGGGTCAGCTGGGCGTCGTCAAGCTGCTGTCCGAGGCGTCGATCGGGTCCGGTGTCCGCCGGGTCGAGGCGCTGGTCGGGCTCGACGCGTTCCGGTTCCTGGCCAAGGAGCACCTGCTGGTCTCGAAGCTGGCCGAGCAGTTCAAGGCCAAGCCCGACGAGCTGCCCGACCGGGTCGCGTCGGTCGTCGCGCAGCTGCGCGACGCCGAGCGTGAGCTGGAGAAACTGCGTGCGGCGGCGGTGCTGTCGGGCGCCGGTGACATCGCAGCCAGGGCGCAGGACGTCGGTGGCGTGGCCGTCGCCGCGGTCGAGGCGCCGGAAGGTACGTCCGGCAACGACGTGCGTGGGCTGGCGCAGGAGATCCGGGGCCGGCTGGCGGCCGACCGTCCGGGCGTCGTCGCGGTCGCGGCCCGTGCGAACGGCAAGGCGTCGCTCGTCGTCGCGGTGAACCAGGCCGCGCGGGGCCGCGGAATCTCGGCGTCCGCACTGGTCAAGGGCGCGCTCTCGGGCCGCGGCGGCGGCAGCGACGACCTGGCGCAGGGCGGCGGCGTGCCCGCCGACGCGGCGCCCACGGTGCTGGCGTCGATTTCCGACCTGGTTGCGGGCACTGCGTCCGCGTGAATGAACCCGGTAATCCGGTTCCGGTCCGCGTAGCGGGCCGGAACCGGCTGCCCGATACGGCACAATCGCAGATGTGGAAGCGCTTTCTCCCTGGTGGGCGGACGTGAAACGCGGCGTCCGGCTCGGGGTCGACGTCGGATCGGTACGGGTGGGTGTCGCGGCCAGCGACCCGTCCGGGATCCTGGCGTCCCCGGTGGAGACCGTCCCCCGGGACCCCAAGAACGGCTCCGACCTGGCCCGGATCGTCGCGCTGGTCGCCGAGTACGAGGCGGTCGAGGTGGTGGTCGGCCTGCCCCGATCGCTGTCCGGCGCGGAGGGTCGTGCGGCGGTGGCGGCGCGTGAATACGCGGACTCATTGGCCGAACGACTACGTGAATCTCCCCACCCGGCACCGGTTCAGTTGTCCGATGAACGGCTGACGACCGTCATCGCGGGACGTACTCTTTCCCAGAGGGGCGTACGCGGGAAAAAACACCGCGCTGTGGTGGACCAGGCCGCCGCGGTGCTGATCCTTCAGGCCTGGTTGGACGCGGAGCGGAGTGCGGATCAACCGTGAACGACCTCGATCTCGTGCCGTTCACGGAGGAGTCGGGTGGCTACGGCCCCGGCACCCCCGGACGTCATCGGCGGCGGAAGACCGAGCGGAGCAGCGGTAAGACGTTAGTGGCTCTGCTGGTCGTGGTTGCGGTGCTCGCCGGGCTCACGCTCGGCGGGTGGTACGGCGTGAACAAGGTGCGCGACTTCTTCACGGCCGAGGACTACCCGGGCCCGGGTAGCGGCGAGGTCACGATCACGATCACTCAGGGTCAGAACGTCACCGACATCGGCAACACGCTCTACAAGGCCGACGTCGTGGCCAGCGCCCAGGCGTTCGTCGACGCGGCGGAGGAGAACGCCGACGCGACGACCGGGCTGCAGCCCGGCAAGTTCCTGCTCAAGAAGCAGATGAAGGCCTCGGACGCGCTGGCGGTGCTGCTCGACCGGTCGAACCGGATCGCCGAGAACGAGGTGCTGATCAAGGAGGGCCTCACGGTCGTCGAGATCCTCCCGGAGCTGGCCAAGGCGACCGGGATTCCGCTCGCCGAGTTCCAGGCGGCGGCGAAGGACCCCGCCGCGCTCGGCGTGCCCGAGTGGGGCGGCCCGAGCCCGGACAAGCGGGTGCTCGAAGGCTTCCTGTTCCCGGCGAAGTACGAGTTCAACGACAAGACGACCGCGGAGGGCCTGCTCAAGCAGATGGTCGCGAAGGCCGTGCAGGCCGCGACCAGGGACGAACTCGCCCAGAAGGCGCAGGAGCTCGGGGTCACCGAGTGGGATCTGATGAAGATCGCCTCGCTGATCGAGCAGGAGGGCATCGAGGACGACTTCGGCAAGGTCTCCCGGGTGGTCTACAACCGGCTGAAATCGACCGACGCGCTCTCGTACCTGCAGTTCGACTCGACGACGCAGTACTGGCTGATCATCACCGGCAAGGGACGCAAGGCCATCGTCACCGACGCCGAGCTCAAGGACCCGGACAACAACTACAGCACGCACGTCGACCGGGTGCAGGGCCTGCCGCCCACCCCGATCGGCAACCCGGGCGACGCGGCGCTGAAGGCGGCCGCCAACCCGGAGCCGGGGAACTGGACGTACTTCGTCGTGACGTCGAAGGACGGGCACTCGTCGTTCACCGACAGCCTGCAGCAGCACGAGGAGAACATCGAGAAGTGCCGCGAGGTCGGGCGCTGCTGAGCCTGTGGACGGGGCACGCGGGTGATCGCGCGAACCGCCTACTGTGTTCGGGTGCCCACGTTCTCCACTGAGCCCTCCGTGACGTCGCACGCTCCCGGCGGTGCGGTTCGCCGCGCCGCCGTGCTCGGGTCGCCGATCGCCCACTCGCTCTCGCCGGTGCTGCACGAGGCCGCGTACGCCGTGCTCGGCCTCGGTACCTGGTCGTACACCCGGGTCGAGTGCGCTGAGGACGACCTGTCCGGCTTCGTGGCAGGTCTCGGCCCCGAGTGGGCCGGCCTCTCGCTGACGATGCCGCTGAAGCGGGTCGCGCTCGAGGTGGCCACCGAGGTCAGCGCCGAGGCCGAGGCGATCGGCGCGGCGAACACGCTGCTGCTCGCGCCGGGTCGCCGCCGGGCCGAGAACACCGACGCGCCTGGCATGGCTGACGCGCTGCGGGAGGCCGGGCTGCAGATCGCGTCGACGCCGCTCGTGCTGGGGGCCGGTGGCACCGCGCAGGCCGCGCTCGCCGCGCTGGCGGCCCCGGGGGCGGGTATCGCGCCGCTGGTCGACGGGCCGGTGACCGTGCTGGTCCGGTCGCCGCACCGGGCCGATGTCCTCCGCACCACCGCCGAGCGGCTCGGCTTGGCGCTCGACGTCCGGCCGCTCGACGAGGCACCGACCCGGCTGACCGCTGCCGACCTGGTGATCTCCACGTTGCCGAAGGGCATCGCCGATCCGCTCGCGCACGCCGCGCTGCGCCCGGGCGCCGTGGTGTTCGACGTCGTGTACGACCCGTGGCCGACCGCGCTGGCGACCGCGGCCACCGCGGCCGGGTGCCGGGTCGTCTCCGGGCTCGACCTGCTGCTCCACCAGGCCGGGCACCAGGTGCGGTTGATGACCGGGCGCGAGGCGCCGATCGAGGCGATGCGGGCCGCGCTCGCGCTGGCGCGCTGATCCGGGCGCGGTGACGGGAGGGCGGCCGTGACCGGCGCTGACGTCGCCGCGGTGATCGTGGCTGTCGTCGTTGCCGCTGTGGCGGGGCGGTGGCTCGCCGAGACGCTGGAGCGGACCGCGCTGGTGGCGGGTGGACCGGTGGCGGGCGAACCCGCGCTCGCCCGAGCCGCCGCCACAGCCCTCGCGCTACCGCCGGTCTCGTGGATGCGCCCAACACCGCGCAGGCCCGCACAGCCCGCGGCCCCGCCGCGCGCGGCCTCTGCGGGGTCGGCTTCGGCGCCCCGGGCCCCGGCGTCCGCGGCGTGGGCGGTCTCCGCGCGAGAGGGTCCCGGGCGGGCGGCCTCTGCGCGGAGCGGGCCTGTGCAGGGCGTGGAGGTCGGGATCGCGGCGGCGGCGCTCGGCGGGGCGGTGGCCTGGGCGGTGGGCGCGGCGGCGGAGCTTCCCGGGATGCTGTTCCTCGCCGCGCTCGGCCTGGTCCTGTCCGCGGTCGACGTGCGTACCCACCGGCTGCCCGACGCGCTGACGTTACCCGCGTACCCGATCCTCGCGATCCTCCTCGGCGCCGGTGCGCTGCTCGTCGGCGTCAACGGCGACGTTGACGCCGCGCAGCCGCTCCGGGCCGCCGAGGCCGGCCTGGTCGCGTTCGGTGTGCTGTACCTGCTGGCGATCGCAGTGCCCGCCGGTTTCGGCTACGGCGACGTGAAGCTCGCCGGGCTGCTCGGCGCCGCGCTCGGCTGGTACGGCTGGTCGGCGGTGTTCGCCGGGCTCGTGTACGGGTTCGTCTACGGCGGGCTGTGCGCCGCGGCCCTACTCACCACCCGCCGCCTCGCCCGCACCGACCGCCTCGCCTTCGGCCCCTTCCTGTTAGCCGGAACCCTCACGGCCATCGTGCTGTCTCCCTGAGCGCCGTAGGCGCTCTGGTTCTGACGTGGAGCCCGTCGAGGGCGGGGCCGGCGGTCCAGCGCGCCACGCCGTGACATTTAGGGGGCCGTCATAAGGAGCGCGCTGGCCTGTCAGCGTCGTCCTCGACGGGCCGTGCAAGATAGGGGGTATGTTGCGTTGGATGACCGCGGGGGAGTCGCACGGACCCGCCCTCGTCGCGATGCTGGAGGGCCTGCCCGCCGGTGTCGCGGTGACCACGACCGAGATCTCCGAACAGCTCGCCCGCCGCCGCCTGGGCTACGGCCGCGGCGCCCGGATGAAGTTCGAGCAGGACGAGGTGGAGATCCTCGGCGGCATCCGCCACGGCCGCAGCCTCGGCAGCCCGGTGGCGATCCGGGTCGGCAACACCGAGTGGCCCAAGTGGGAGCAGGTGATGGCCGCCGACCCGGTCGACGAGGACGTCCTCGCGACGCTGGCGCGCAACGCACCGCTCACCCGGCCCCGCCCCGGCCACGCAGACCTGGCCGGCATGCAGAAGTACGGCTTCACCGACGCCCGGCCGATCCTGGAGCGGGCCAGCGCCCGCGAGACCGCCGCTCGGGTGGCGCTCGGCACCGTCGCGCAATCCCTGCTCCGGCAGGCGCTCGGCGTCGAGATCGTCAGCCACGTCGTCGAGCTCGGCTCGGTCGCGGTCAAGGACGGCACCGAGCTGCCGACCCCGGCCGACCGCGAGCGCATCGACGCCGACCCGCTGCGCTGCGCCGACCCGGACGCCTCCGCCCGGATGGTCACCGAGGTCGACGCCGCGAAGGCCGACGCCGACACGCTCGGCGGCATCGTCGAGGTGCTCGCCTACGGCCTGCCGCCGGGGCTGGGAAGCCACGTCCAGTGGGACCGCAAGCTCGACTCCCGGCTGGCCGGCGCGCTGATCAGCATCCAGGCGTTCAAGGGCGTCGAGATCGGCGACGCGTTCACCCAGGCCCGCTCCCGGGGTTCGGCCGCCCACGACGAGATCGTCAACACCCCCGACGGCGTCCGGCGGCTGACCGGGCACGCCGGTGGCCTCGAGGGCGGCATGACGACCGGCGAGGTGCTGCGGATCCGCGGCGCGATGAAGCCGATCGCGACGATCTCCCGCGCGCTGGCGACCGTCGACGTCACGACCGGCGAGGCGGCCAAGGCGATCGCGCAGCGCAGCGACGTCTGCGCGGTCCCGGCCGCGGCGATCGTCGCCGAGGCGATGGTCGCGCTCGTGCTCGCGGACGCGGCGATGGAGAAGTTCGGCGGCGACTCGGTGGACGAGGTCCGCCGGAACCTCGCCGGCTACAAGGCCGCGCTGGTGATCGAGTGAGCCGCCCGGTCGCGGTGCTGGTCGGCCCTCCCGGCGCAGGCAAGACGACGGTCGGTGAGCTGCTCGCCGCGCGCCTCGGCGTGACGTTCCGCGACGTCGACCACGACATCGAGGCGAGCGCGGGCAAGCCGATCAGCGACATCTTCGTCGACGATGGCGAGGAGACGTTCCGGGCGCTGGAGGCCGCAGCGGTCGCCGCCGCCCTCGGCGCCCACGACGGCGTCCTGGCGCTGGGCGGTGGCGCGGTGCTGGCGGAGGCCACCCGCGCGGCGCTGCGCGGCCACCGTGTCGTCCACCTGGACGTCGGGCTGGCCGACGCCGTCGACCGGGTCGGGCTCAACACGGCCCGGCCGCTGCTGGCGCTCAACCCCCGGGCGACGATGCGCACGCTGCTCGCCCAGCGGGCCCCGCTCTACGCCGAGGTCGCGACGATCACCGTCACCACCGACGGGCGGGCCCCCGAGGAGATCGTCGCCGACGTGCTGGCCCAGCTCGAGGAGGTGCCCGCATGAGTGCCCCGTCCGACGGGAACGGCGCCGCCGCCGGCGGCACCGGCACAGACGTGACCCGCATCTCGGTGACCGGCGAGTCGTCCTACGACGTGCTGGTCGGGCACGGGCTGCTCGGCGAGCTGGCGCCGCTGCTGGCTGGTGCCCAGCGCGTCGCGGTGATCCACCCGGGCGCGCTGCGCACCACCGGTGAGGCCGTCCGTGACGACCTGCGGGCGAGTGGTTTCGAGGCGCACTCGCTGGAGATCCCGGACGCCGAGGACGGCAAGACCCTCGAGGTTGCCGGCTTCTGCTGGGACGTGCTCGGCCAGGCCGGTTTCACCCGCACCGACGCGATCGTCGGGCTCGGCGGCGGCGCGGTCACCGACCTCGCCGGTTTTGTGGCCGCCTGCTGGCTGCGCGGCGTCCGCGTGGTGCAGGTCCCGACGACCGTGCTCGGCATGGTCGACGCCGCGGTGGGCGGCAAGACCGGCATCAACACCGCGGCCGGCAAGAACCTCGTGGGGGCCTTCCACCCGCCCGCCGGCGTCCTGGTCGACCTGGCCACGCTGGAGACGCTGCCCAAGCACGAGCTGGTCGCCGGCATGGCCGAGATCGTCAAGACCGGGTTCATCGCCGACCCGCGCATCCTGGAGCTGATCGAGGCCGACCCGGCCGCCGCGACCGATCCCTCGTCGCCGGTGCTGCGGGAGCTGGTCGAGCGGTCGATCGCGGTCAAGGCCGACGTGGTCTCGAAGGACCTGCGCGAGTCCGGGCTGCGCGAGATCCTCAACTACGGGCACACGCTCGGGCACGCGATCGAGAAGAACGAGCGCTACCGATGGCGGCACGGCGCCGCGGTGAGCGTCGGGCTGGTGTTCGCCGCCGAGCTGGGGCGGCTCGCCGGGCGGCTGGACGACACGACCGCCGAGCGGCACGCGGCCGTGCTGGGCGCGCTGGGGCTGCCGCTCACGTACTCGGCCGCCGCCTGGCCGAAGCTGCTCGACACGATGCGCGTCGACAAGAAGTCGCGGGGCAACCGCCTGCGGTTCATCGTCCTGGACGGGCTGGCCAAGCCGACCGTGCTGGAGGACCCGGATCCGGGCCTGCTGGTGGCGGCGTACGGCGCGGTCGGTACCGAGAGCACCCCGGCGCGGGCGGTGCAGCTGTGACCCGGGTGTACGTGCTCAACGGACCGAACATCGGGCGGCTGGGCACCAGGGAGCCGGAGATCTACGGCGCGGACACCTACGACGACCTGGCGGCGCTCTGCGTCAAGACCGGCGCGGAGCTGGGCCTCGACGTCGTCGTGCGGCAGACCGACGCGGAGCACGAGATGCTCGGCTGGCTGCACGCGGCGGCCGACGAGCGGGCACCGGTCGTGCTGAACCCCGGCGCGTGGACGCACTACAACATCGCGGTACGGGACGCGTGCGCGATGCTGAACGCCCCGCTGATCGAGGTGCACATCACGAACGTGCACAAGCGCGAGCCGTTCCGGCACACGAGCGTGATCTCCCCGGTCGCCACCGGCGCCATCATCGGCCTCGGCCTCACCGGCTACCAGCTGGCCCTCCGCCACATCGCCGCCCGCTAAGCGCTGCACATTTTGTGCCCCTCCAGGGGCACAAAATGTGCAGCGCCTCGGCGCATCAACCGAGCAGCGCTACAACCGAGCCTGCAGCGTCACGGCTAGGAGAGCCGTTGCGGTGAAGTCGATGGCGGGCTCGACGCTGGAGTAGGCCTGCGGCTGATCGACGAACTTCGCGTCGGACCGGTCGAAGCGGCTCACGTTCACGCCCGTGCACGTCTTCGCGGTATCCGACGTGGTCAGCCCCTTGAACGCGCTCGACGCGTTCGGCCCGTTCACGACCGCTCCGGTCGCGATCTTCCCGGTGCCGGTGAGGCTCCCGGCCAGGTTCGCGATCTGGTGGTGGATGCACTTCGCGTACGTGTGGCCGACGCCGACCACCAGCGAGAGCCCCCACCCGTTCGTCCCGAGCGCGACGTTGCGCTGGGTGGTGCCGAACGCGTCGTAGCTGTCGTCGTCGGCCGCGCGGTGGTAGAGCGCGGCGACCGCGGCCCAGCCGAACGTCTTGGACGTGAAGTCGTCCTGCGTGATCGGCGCCGCGGCCCCGATCGGGCTCTTCGCCGCGGCCGCGACCGCGGTGTCCAGGCGAGCCTTCAGGTTGCCCACCAGCGTCTCCGGCGTCACCTCGGTAGCCGGGTTCCCGGTCTCCTGCAGCAGCGCGTGCAGCTCGGCGTCGACGAGCGGCCCGACGTCGTACAGGTTGAGCGGACCCTTGTTGCCCGCGCTGATCGAGAGGCTCGCGAAGCGGGCCGCCTGCTGGGTCCAGGTGGTCGCGCGGGTGTCGCCGAGCACGAGGCCCGCCCGGGCCAGCTCGGTCGCGCCGAGGGCCATGTCGTCGGCCCACGAGCTCTCCGGGTAGTACTCGCGCGGGTACGACGTCATCAGCGTGCCGTAGTCCTCGCCGCCCGCCAGGTCGAGGATCGTCGCGGCGGCGTCCAGGTGTGCCCTGGCCGCGGTCGGGTCGTCACCGGCCTCGACCTGCGCGGCCAGCGCGAACGCGGCCGCGACCCGGCCGGCGACGTTCGGGCTGATCTCCTCGCCCGGCTGGTTCGCCCGGAACACCGGCCGGTGGCTCAGGTACCGCTTCGACTCGCCGGACGCGCTGTCGTCGTCCTGGGGCAGCCGCCAGACGTCGTGGTCGCCGAGCAGCCCGTCCGCACCACCGCTGCCGAGCCCGACCTGCAAATACAGCGTCTGCGTCGACTCGTCCCACATCTTGTCCAGCCAGTCGACACCGAACGCCGCCTCCGCGCCGATACCGTCGATCGCCTTGCCGTTGCCGATGCTGGTGGCCCCTCCCCGTTCGGCCAGCAGCATCAGGGCCAGTGCGTACGCGGTGGTGTGGGTGAACTTCAGGTAGTCGCCGGCGTCGAACCAGCCACCGGTGACGTCGACGGCCGGGGCGCCCGCGGTCGCGGTCAGGTTCTTGCCCAGGTCGTCGCCGTCGGCGAAGTCCGGCGCGTCGTAGACCGTCGCCTTCGCGTCGTTGAGGTGGGACGGTTCGCGGGGGATCGGCTTGCTCAGCACGTCGGCGCCGTCCCGCTGTACCCCGAAGAACTCGACCGTGTCGGCTGCGACCTGGCCGAACAGCTCCCTGCTCGCGCCCACCACGAAGACCGGCGACACCGCGGTGATGCCGCCGGTGACCCGGATCCGGTAGGCGCCCGCGGTGCGTAAACCGGAGACGTCGATCGGGTACGTCGCCGGGTACCGCTCGCTCCACGCCCCCCGGTCGGTGCCGACCGTGCCCTTCAGCGCGACCGACCCGTCCTGCCGCTCGACGACGAACCCGGCGCTGTCCGCCTTACGCGGCGCCAGCAGCACGGCGACCTTGGTCTCGAGAGTGCCGTAGCCGACCTGGTCGGTGTGCACCACCGCGTCGGTGGGTCCCACCGGGCTCCAACTGCCGTCTTGGCTGGGCCGTTCGGGCTTCTCGTCGGACTCGCCCGTACAGCCGGCGACCAGCGCGAGCGTGGTGAGGACGGCGGATGCCGTGGTGAGCAGCCGGGGGAGGCGGTTGCGCACGAGTTCCCTTCCTGACAGATATCGGTGCGACCCGGACGTCGGGCCGATCAGCACGAGCCAGGTCGGTGGGTCGACCTGCATCCGGCCGCCGGCCACGGTCCGGCGGACGTGTAGCCGGTGGGGCGGCTACCGGATACAGGTAGTATCTGGTGACCTGCCAAGCGGGCGGTCACCGCCGCCCAGCCTCTCAGCTGATCCCTACGACTTGCGCACCGGCCCACGGCCTGCCACACGGCCTGTCGGACCGGCCGACCAGGAGACGAAGAGCTTCCGCATGGCCACCACGAACGACCTGAAGAACGGCATGACGCTGAACCTGGAGGGTCAGCTCTGGAACGTCGTCGAGTTCCAGCACGTGAAGCCCGGTAAGGGCGGAGCGTTCGTGCGGACGACGCTGAAGAACGTGCTGACCGGCAAGGTCGTCGACAAGACGTTCAACGCCGGCGTGAAAGTTGACACCGCCAACGTCCACAAGGCCGCCATGTCGTACCTGTACAAGGACGGCGAGGACTTCGTCTTCATGGACTCGGAGACGTACGACCAGATCACGGTGCCTGCGGCGACCGTCGGCGGCAACGCCGACTACCTGCTGGAGAACGCCGAGGTCACGGTCGCGCTGCACGACGCGACGCCGCTGTACGTCGAGCTTCCGGCGTCCGTCGAGCTCGTCGTCGCACACACCGACCCCGGCCTGCAGGGCGACCGGTCGACCGGCGGCACGAAGCCGGCCGAGCTGGAGACCGGCGCGACGATCCAGGTCCCGCTGTTCGTCAACACCGGTGACAAGCTGAAGGTCGACACCCGCGACGGGCGATACATCGGCCGGGTCACCGGGTGACTACCCCTCGCTCCAACCCGCGCCGAGACAACGACCCGGATCGGCGGTCGGCGCGTCGCAAGGCACGGAAGCGCGCCCTCGACATCCTGTTCGAGGCCGACGTCCGTGGTACCGAACCACTCGCGACCGCCCGCGACCGGCTCGCGCAGTCCGACCCTCCGGTTCCGGACTACGCGATCACGCTGGTCGAGGGCGTGACCGAGAACCGGCCCCGGCTCGACGAGCTGATCTCGACGTACGCCGAGGGCTGGACGCTCGACCGGATGCCCGCCGTCGACCGGAACCTGCTCCGGCTCGGCGTGTACGAGCTGCTGTTCCGCGAGGACATCCCGGACGCGGTAGCGATCGACGAGGCGGTGGATCTCGCCCGCGAACTCTCGACGGACGAGTCCCCGCGCTTCGTGAACGGCCTGCTAGGCCGTCTCCAACTCGTCAAAGCAGAACTTTGAGGGCGGCCCGCCTAGGACGACGCTGACAGGCGAGCGCGAGGCCTTGAGTATGACTAATACGAGGCGGCCTCGCGCTCGACTGCCAGCCCCGCCCTGAGCGGGCTCCACCTTCAGACAACTGCACGCGCCTGGCGGCGCTTTTCGCGGCATCCTGCGGACGTTGAGCCGCGAGCCGCCGCAGGCAACGACGAAGCCCCCCGCGCCATCGGCGCGAGGGGCTTCGTCGTAGGTGGCTCCAGCCGACACCCCCGGCTGGCGCTCCAGGGGTACTACGGCCGGATCGGGGTGGCGACCAGCACGTTCCACTCGGTCAGCTTCTCGATCAGGCCGGCGGGCGAGACGTCGAAGACGATCGCGAGCGTGCGGAGGTCGTCGGCGCGGATCGAGAGCACCCGGCCGTTGTAGTCACCGCGCTGCTGCTGGATGCTGCGGGCGAACCGCTGCACGGCACCGAGCTCGTCGCCGGGCAGCTGCTCGAGCCGCTCGAGGTCGATCACGACCTTGCTCGCGCCCTCGTGGCGACCGGGGCCGTCGCCGGGCAGGAGCTCCGCGATCGGGACCCGGTAGAACTCGGCCAGCTCGTTGAGGCGGGCGACGGTGACAGCCCGGTCGCCGCGCTCGTACGACCCGACGACGACCGCCTTCCAGCGACCACCGGACTTCTCCTCCACCCCCTGTAGCGAGAGGCCCTGCTGCTGCCGGATGGCTCGCAGCCGGGCGCCGAGGGCCTTGGCGTAATCGGACATTCGTTCTCCGAGGGGTAATGCGCATGCCCGGGGAAAGCATGCGGGCGGACGGGCAGCGACAAGCCGAGCCACGTCACCGCGCCCGGTCGCTACGGAGAGTGACCGTAGGCCCAGTGGGGCAATCCGGTCAAGGGGAATGGCGAAACCGTAGCCGCCCGGCGATGTGACGTTGAACGCCTCAGTCGATTCCACGCGGTAAGCAACCGTGCCCGATGTTGCTGCGCGGTGTGACCGCCATAGTTCACCATCCCGTCGTCACCTGGTTCGCATCGGTACCGGAACCTGTGTGCGGGGCGGTGCGAATCGGTACAGAAACCACCCCCCACGTGCGGTGGTGACTCCGCGGACGAGTGCTGTGATCTGGGTCGCGTGCGGCGTCTGATGCTTGTGCGGCGATCCGTCGCACACCGTACCGGCGCTGCTAGCGTTGCTCTTCGGAACGCACATCCTTTAACGACCCGTCCGGTGAGGCGGGGAAGGAGGTGGCCGGCGGTGACGCCTGCCTCGGAACCAGTGCCGGAGGGCACGACCCCGGTAGACCGGGAGATCCTCGATGACGCGGCGGTATCCCGAACCGTCGACCGGATCGCACACCAGATCCTGGAGAAGACCGACGGTGGCGCCGACACCGTTCTGCTCGGCATCCCGACCCGCGGCACCCCGCTCGCCCGGCGACTGGCCGAGCGGATCGAGACCTTCACCGGCGTGCGGCTCCCGGTCGGCGCCCTCGACGTCACGCTCTACCGCGACGACCTGCGGCTGCGCGGTCCGCGCGCCCTGGAGCGCACCGACCTGCCCAGCGACGGCGTTGACGGCCGCCGGGTGATCCTGGTCGACGACGTGCTGTTCTCCGGCCGGACGATCCGCGCCGCGCTCGACGCCCTGTCCGACCTCGGTCGCCCGCGGATCGTCCAGCTCGCCGTTCTCGTCGACCGCGGGCACCGCGAACTGCCGATCCGGGCCGACTACGTCGGCAAGAACCTGCCGACCTCCCGCACCGAGAGCGTCCGGGTGCAGCTCCGCGAGGTCGACGACCGGGACGCGGTCGTGCTGGCCAGGGCGGAGGTGGAGGCGTGATCACGCACCTGCTCTCCGCCGCCGACCTGGACGCCGAGACCGCGACGCTGGTGCTCGACACGGCCACCGAGCTCGCGGCGGCGGCCGGCCGAAGCGTCAAGAAGTTCCCGACGCTGCGCGGCCGCACGGTCGTGAACCTCTTCTACGAGGACTCCACCCGCACCCGGATCTCGTTCGAGGCGGCCGCGAAGCGGCTGTCCGCGGATGTCATCAACTTCTCCGCCAAGGGCTCCAGCGTCAGCAAGGGCGAATCGCTCAAGGACACCGCGCTGACCCTCCAGGCGATGGGCGCGGACGCCGTGGTGATCCGGCACCAGGCGAGCGGCGCACCGCACACGCTGGCGAAATGGGTCGACGGTGCGGTCGTGAACGCCGGTGACGGCACCCACGAGCACCCGACCCAGGCGCTGCTGGACGCCTACACGATGCGCAGCAGGCTCGGCCGGCTGGAGGGCCTGCGGGTCGGCATCGTCGGCGACGTCCTGCACAGCCGGGTCGCCCGGTCCAACGTCCTGCTGCTCTCGACGCTCGGCGCCGAGGTCACGCTGGTCGCGCCGCCGACGCTGGTCCCCGTGGGGGTGGGGTCCTGGCCGGTCACGGTCTCCTACGACCTCGACGCGGTCCTGCCGAAGCTGGACGTGGTGATGGCGCTGCGGGTCCAGCGGGAGCGGATGAACGCCTCGTACTTCCCGACCGAGCGCGAGTACGCCCGCCGCTACGGCCTGGACGCCCGGCGCCTGGGCGCGCTGCCCGAGCACGCGATCGTCATGCACCCCGGCCCGATGAACCGGGGCATGGAGATCGCACCCGAGGTCGCCGACTCACCCCGCTCGACGATCGTCGAGCAGGTCACCAACGGCGTGAACGTCCGGATGGCCGTGCTCTACCTGCTTCTCGGCGGCGCGGTCGGCCCGGCCCGGCCCACGCTGAACGTCCCGCCCGCGATCGACCCGGAAGGCGCCCGGTGAACCCCTCGTACCTGCTTCGTGGCGCGACGCTCCCGGACGGCACGGTCACCGACCTGCTGATCCGCGACGGCCTGCTCGCCGACGGCTCCGACCCGCAGGCCGAGGTCATCGACGCCCGGGGCCTGCGCGCCCTGCCCGGCCTCGTCGACCTGCACACCCACCTGCGCCAGCCCGGCCGGGAGGACGCCGAGACGATCGAGACCGGCAGCCGCGCCGCCGCGCTCGGTGGGTTCACCGCGGTCTGCGCGATGGCCAACACCGACCCGGTCGCCGACGCGGCCGGGATCGTCGAGCAGGTCTGGCGCCTCGGCCGCGAAGTCGGCCTGGTCGACGTTCAGCCGGTCGGCGCGGTCACGCTCGGGCTCGGCGGCGAGCGGCTGGCCGAGCTCGGCGCGATGGCCGACTCGGCCGCGCAGGTCCGGGTGTTCTCCGACGACGGCCACTGCGTGCACGACGCCGCGGTGATGCGCCGCGCGCTGGAGTACGTCAAGGCGTTCGACGGGGTCATCGCCCAACACGCCGAGGATCCGAAACTCACGGTCGGCGCGCAGATGAACGAGGGGGAGCAGTCGGCCCGGCTCGGGCTGACCGGCTGGCCCGCGGTCGCCGAGGAGGCGATCATCGCCCGCGACGCGCTGCTCGCCGCCCACGTCGGTTCGCGGCTGCACGTCTGCCACGTGTCGACCGCAGGCTCGGTCGAGGTGCTGCGCTGGGCGAAGAGCCGGGGCATCCGGGTCACCGCCGAGGTGACGCCGCACCACCTGCTGCTCACCGACGAACTGGCCGCGACCTACGACCCGGTCTACAAGGTCAACCCGCCGCTGCGCACCTCGGAGGACGTCACCGCGCTGCGGGAGGCGCTCGCCGACGGCACGATCGACGCGGTCGCGACCGACCACGCCCCGCACGCCCGCGAGGACAAGGAGTGCGAGTGGGCGGCGGCCCGGCCCGGCATGCTCGGGCTGGAGACCGCGCTGCCGATCGTCATCCACACGATGGTCAACACCGGGCTGCTCGACTGGGCCGGTGTGGCGGAGCGCCTGAGCAGCGCTCCGGCGCGCATCGCGAACCTCGACGGCAGGCACGGCCGGCCGCTCGCCGTCGGTGAACCGGCGAACCTGACGCTCGTCGATCCGACAGCCACCTGGACGGTCACCCCCGACGGGCTGGCCAGCATCAGCCGCAACACGCCGTACACCGGGCTCACGCTGCCCGGGAAGATCGTCGCGACCTTCCTGCGGGGTCGGGCGACGGTGCTCGACGGGAAGGCACAGGCATGATCGCCGCTGCGTACGAACGTCCACCCGACAACTGGACCGGCCGGATTCTCTTCACGCTCGGCGTCCTGGTGGTCTTCGCGCTGATCGTCTGGGCCGCCCGACGAGCCTGGAAGCGCCGTGTCGCGGCGCACGCCGACCTGCTGCCGCTGCCCGAGGGAACCGTCACCGATGCCACCCCGGCGTCCGACGGGCTCTACGTCGGCACCACCGAAGCGGGCTCCTGGCAGGCCCGGGTCTACGCCGGGAAGCTGGCCGACCGGGCCGCTGCCACCCTGCACACCGGCCCCGAAGGGCTGCTGATCGAGCGGGACGGCACCGCGCCGCTGTTCATCCCGGCCGCCGCGGTCCGGGAAGCCCGCCTGGACGCCGGGCTGGCGAACAAGGTCGTCGGCGGCGCCGGGCTGCTCGTCGTCACCTGGGAGCAGAACGGCTACCTGCTGGACAGCGGCTTCCGCGCCGACCACCGCATCGACAACGCCACTCATCTGCGCGAGATCGAGAAAGTCATCCTGGAGAAGACCGCATGAGCACCAAGACCCCTGCCCTGCTCGTCCTGGAGGACGGCCGCACGTTCCGCGGTGAGGCGTTCGGCGCGGTCGGCGAGACGTTCGGCGAGGCCGTCTTCACCACCGGCATGACCGGCTACCAGGAGACGCTCACCGACCCCTCGTACCACCGCCAGATCGTCACGATGACCGCGCCGCACGTGGGCAACACCGGCGTGAACCTCGAGGACGACGAGTCGGCGAAGATCTGGGTCGCCGGGTACGTGGTCCGCGACCCGGCTCGGATCTCGTCGAACTGGCGCGCGACCGGCGCGCTGAACGACCGGCTCGCCGACGAGGGCATCGTCGGCATCGCCGGCGTCGACACCCGGGCGCTCACCCGGCACCTGCGGGAGCGCGGAGCGATGCGCGCCGCGGTCTCCAGCAACGGCGCCAGCGCCGAGGAGGTGCTGGAACGCGTCCTGGCCAGCCCGCAGATGGCCGGCGCCGACCTGGTCGGTGACGTGACGACGCCCGAGCCGTACGTGGTGAACGCCGAGGGCCCGACGCGCTTCCGGGTCGCCGCGATCGACCTCGGGATCAAGCGCAACACCCCGCGCCGGATGGCCGCGCGCGGCATCGAGGTGCACGTGCTGCCGGCGACGTCGTCGCCGGAGGAGCTGCTGGCGCGCGGCGCCGACGGGGTGTTCTTCTCCAACGGTCCGGGCGACCCGGCGACCGCCGACACCGCGGTGAAGCTCGCGCAGGCCGCGCTCGGCGAGGGGCTGCCGACGTTCGGCATCTGCTTCGGCAACCAGGTGCTCGGCCGCGCGCTCGGGTTCGGCACGTACAAGCTCGTGTACGGGCACCGGGGCATCAACCAGCCGGTGATCGACCGGGAGACCGGCAAGGTCGAGATCACCGCGCACAACCACGGGTTCGCGGTCGACGCCCCCCGCACCGGCTCCGCCGAGACCGAGTTCGGGCGCGCCGAGGTGAGCCACGTCTGCCTCAACGACGACGTCGTCGAGGGGCTGAATTGCTTGGACAGGCCGGCGTTCAGCGTCCAGTACCACCCCGAGGCGGCGGCCGGTCCGCACGACGCAGATTACCTTTTCGACCGGTTCGTGAAGCTCATGGAAGGTGCGGCCTGATGCCGAAGCGCAACGACATCCGGCACGTGCTGGTGATCGGCTCCGGGCCGATCCTGATCGGCCAGGCCGCCGAGTTCGACTACTCCGGCACCCAGGCCTGCCGGGTCCTGCGCGAGGAGGGCCTGCGGGTCAGCCTCGTCAACTCCAACCCGGCGACGATCATGACCGACCCGGAGTTCGCCGACTCGACCTACATCGAGCCGATCACCCCGGAGTACGTCGAGCAGATCATCGCCCGCGAGCGGCCCGATGCCCTGCTGGCCACGCTCGGCGGCCAGACCGCGCTGAACACGGCGGTGGCCCTCCACGAGCGCGGCGTCCTGGAGAAGTACAACGTCGAGCTGATCGGCGCCGACATCGAGGCGATCCAGCGCGGCGAGGACCGGCAGCGGTTCAAGGACATCTGCGCGTCGGTCGGCGCCGAGACGCCCCGGTCCGCGGTGTGCCACTCGATGGAGGAGGTGCGCGCCACCGTCGCCGACCTCGGCCTGCCGGTGGTGATCCGGCCCTCGTTCACGATGGGCGGCCTCGGCTCGGGCATGGCGCACACGCCCGAGGACCTGGAGCGGATCGCGTCCGCCGGCCTGGCCGCCAGCCCGACCACCGAGGTCCTGATCGAGGAGAGCGTGCTCGGCTGGAAGGAGTACGAGCTCGAGCTGATGCGCGACCGCAACGACAACGTCGTCGTGGTCTGCTCGATCGAGAACGTGGACGCGATGGGCGTGCACACCGGCGACTCGGTCACGGTCGCCCCGGCGATGACGCTCACCGACCGCGAGTACCAGCGGCTGCGTGACGTCGGCATCGCGGTGCTGCGCGCGGTCGGCGTCGACACCGGCGGCTGCAACATCCAGTTCGCGATCCACCCGGAGACCGGCCGCCTGGTCGTCATCGAGATGAACCCGCGGGTCTCCCGATCCTCGGCGCTCGCGTCGAAGGCCACCGGCTTCCCGATCGCGAAGATCGCGGCGAAGCTGGCCGTCGGCTACACGCTGGACGAGATCCGCAACGACATCACGAAGCAGACCCCGGCCAGCTTCGAGCCGAGCCTGGACTACGTCGTCGTGAAGGTGCCGCGGTTCGCGTTCGAGAAGTTCCCCGGCGCCGACCCCGAGCTGACGACCACGATGAAGTCGGTCGGCGAGGCGATGGCGCTGGGCCGGTCGTTCCCGGAGGCGCTGAACAAGGCGCTGCGCTCGGCCGAGACCGGCTCGGGTGGGTTCTGGACCGTTCCCGATCCGGACAACGACGCGCTCGAGGCGCTGCGTACGCCCCACGACGGCCGCCTCTACGACGCCGAGCGGGCGCTGCGCCTGGGTAACTCGGTGGCCGAGGTCGCGGCGGTGAGTGGCTACGACCCGTGGTTCGTCGACCAGATCCTGTCGCTGGTCGAGCTGCGTGCCGAGCTGGTCGACGCCGCCGTGCTCGACGCCGACCTGCTGCTGCGGGCCAAGCGCGCCGGCCTGTCCGACCGGCAGGTCGCCGCACTGCGTCCGGAGTTCGCGGGTGAGGACGGCGTCCGCACGCTGCGGCACCGGCTCGGGGTTCGTCCGGTCTACAAGACCGTCGACACCTGCGCGGCGGAGTTCGCCGCGAGCACGCCGTACCACTACTCGGCCTACGAGACCGACCCGGAGGCGGAGACCGAGGTCGCGCCGAGCGACCGGCCGAAGGTGATGATCCTCGGCTCCGGTCCGAACCGGATCGGGCAGGGCATCGAGTTCGACTACTCGTGCGTGCACGCCGCGATGGCGCTCCGGGACGCCGGCTACGAGACCGTGATGGTCAACTGCAACCCGGAGACGGTCTCCACCGACTACGACACGTCCGACCGGCTCTACTTCGAGCCGCTGACGTTCGAGGACGTGCTGGAGGTCTGGCACGCCGAGAACACGTCCGGTCGCGAGGCCGGTGGGCCCGGTGTGGTCGGTGTGATCGTCCAGCTCGGTGGTCAGACGCCGCTCGGCCTGGCGCGGCGGCTGGCCGCGGCGGGCGTCCCGGTCGTCGGGACGCCGCCGGAGAGCATCCACCTCGCCGAGGAGCGCGGCGCGTTCGGCCGGGTCCTGGAGGAGGCCGGGCTCCCGGCTCCGAAGCACGGCCTGGCCACGTCGTACCGCGAGGCCCGGACGATCGCGGAGACGATCGGCTATCCGGTCCTGGTGCGGCCGTCCTACGTGCTCGGTGGGCGCGGCATGGAGATCGTCTACGACGACGCCACGCTGGAGTCCTACATCGCCAGGGCGACCCAGGTCAGCCCCGAGCACCCGGTCCTGGTCGACCGGTTCCTCGACGACGCGATCGAGATCGACGTGGACGCGCTGGCCGACGGCACCGGCAACGTCTTCCTCGGCGGCGTGATGGAGCACATCGAGGAGGCCGGGATCCACTCCGGCGACTCGGCCTGCGCGCTGCCGCCGATCACGCTCGGCTCGTCCGACATCGAGAACGTGCGACGCTCGACCGCGGCGATCGCTGCCGGGGTGGGCGTGAAGGGGCTGCTCAACGTCCAGTACGCGTTGAAGGACGACACGCTCTACGTGCTCGAGGCCAATCCCCGGGCGTCCCGGACCGTGCCGTTCGTGAGCAAGGCGACCGCCGTGCCGCTGGCGAAGGCAGCGGCCCGGATCATGCTCGGCGCGACGATCGCCGAGCTGCGGGCCGAAGGCCTGCTGCCGGCCGAGGGCGACGGCGGGACGCTGGCGCTGGGCCAGACGCCGATCGCGGTCAAGGAGGCGGTGCTGCCGTTCAAGCGGTTCCGCACGACGTCCGGGGCCGGTGTGGACAACCTGCTGGGCCCGGAGATGAAGTCCACCGGCGAGGTGATGGGCATCGACACCGCGTTCGGCGCCGCGTTCGCCAAGAGCCAGGCCGGGGCGTACGGCTCGCTGCCGACCGAGGGCCGGGTGTTCGTCTCGGTGGCGAACAAGGACAAGCGCTCGATCGTCTTCCCGGTCAAGCGCCTGACCGACCTGGGCTTCGAGGTGATCGCGACGCACGGCACCGCGGAGGTGCTGTGGCGGCACGGCATCCCGGCTCGCGTGGTGCGCAAGCACTTCGAGCCCGCCAGCGGCGACGACGATCACGATGTGGTCACGTTGATCCAGGAGGGTGAGGTTCAACTCGTCATCAATACGCCGTACGGCAACTCCGGGCCGCGGGTCGACGGGTACGAGATCCGCTCCGCCGCGGTCTCGGCCGATGTGCCGTGCATCACGACCGTGCAGGCGGCGGCCGCGGCCGTCCTCGGCATCGAGGCCCAGCTGCGGGGCGAGCTGTACGTCCGGCCGCTCCAGGAGCTGCACCGGGCGCTGCGTCCATGAGCGTTTACCGGGTCCTGCGCGACCAGGCGCTGTTCCGGCTCGGTGGCGGTGACGCCGAGCCGGCTCATGAGCGCACGCTGGCTCTCCTGACTCGGTTCGGCCGCGTGCCCGCCGCAGTGGCTGCCGGGCGTCGCTGGGCCCTCGGCGATGCCCCGGGGCTGAGCCGCACGCTGTTCGGCGTCCGGTTCCCGGGGCCGGTCGGGCTGGCCGCCGGCATGGACAAGAACGGGGTCGCGCTGTCGGCCTGGGCGGGGCTCGGGTTCGGGTTCGTCGAGGCCGGCACCGTGACCGCGCACGCCCAGCCGGGCAACCCGCGCCCGCGGCTGTTCCGGTTCCCCGCCGACGAGGCGATCGTCAACCGGATGGGGTTCAACAACCGGGGCGCGGCGGCGCTGGCCGCCCGGCTGGCCGACCTGTCCGCCGGTGGGACGCCGCCGCTGCCGATCCCGGTCGGCGTCAGCCTCGGCAAGTCCAAGGTGACGCCGCTGGACGAGGCGGTCGAGGACTACCTGACGTCGCTGCGGCTCGTGCACCGGTACGCGGACTACGTCGCGGTCAACGTCAGCTCGCCGAACACACCGGGGCTGCGCGCGCTGCAGGACCGTGCGGCGCTCGACGCGCTGATCGGCGCGTTGGCTTCGGAGGCCGCAGCGCTCAGCGTTTCCCCGGGACCCCGCCGCCCGGCCGGAAAGCCGGTGCCGCTCGTCGTCAAGATCGCACCGGACCTGACCGACGCGGCGATCGGCGAGGTCCTCGAGGTCTGTGCGGCGCACGGCGTCGCCGGGGTGATCGTGGCGAACACCACGCTGAGCCGCGCGGGCGTGGACACCACGGAGGCCGGTGGCCTGTCGGGCGCGCCGCTGACCGCCCGGGCGCGGGAACTGGTCGGGTTCGTGGTCCGGGAGACCGACGGACGGCTGCCGGTGATCGGCGTCGGCGGGATCCTCACCGCCGCCGACGCGACCGCTCTGTTCGACGCCGGCGCGGCGCTCGTGCAGGTCTACAGCGGGCTGATCTACCGCGGTCCCGGACTGGTCCGGGAAATCAACCGAACCGTCACTCAGCGTGGCGTCGGACGATCGCCGCTCGGCGAGGGTGTTCCCGGCCCGCTGAGCAGCCCGCAGAGCGGTTTTCGACAGGCGGTGCAGGGTTCGGTGACCACCCGCGGGGTGACGAAGCTCAGCGGGCCTGGCAACGGGGAGGGGTCCGAGTGACGCAGGTCGCGACCACGACCGACCACTTCGGTGCGCGGCTGGCCCGTGCGGTCGCCGAGCGGGGACCACTCTGCGTGGGCATCGACCCGCACCCGGGGCTGCTCGACGCCTGGGGCCTGACCAGCGACGCCGACGGCGTGGAACGGTTCGCCCGCACGGTGGTCGAGGCCCTGGCCGCCCAGGTCGCGGTGCTCAAGCCGCAGTCGGCGTTCTTCGAGCGGTTCGGCAGCCGCGGGATCGCGGTACTCGAGCGGGTGATCCGCGACGCCCGTGCGGCGGGCGCCCTGGTGCTGAACGACGTCAAGCGCGGCGACATCGGCAGCACCGTGGACGGGTACGCGGCCGCGTACCTGGACCCCGCTTCGCCGCTGTGCGGTGACGCGATGACCGCGAGCCCGTACCTGGGCTTCGGGTCGCTGGCCCCGCTGATCGCCACCGCGCGCGAACACGGCAACGGGGTCTTCGTGCTCGCGCTGACGTCCAACCCCGAGGGACCCCAGGTTCAGCACGCGGTCGCCGCCGACGGCCGGACCGTGGCCCAGACGATCCTGGACTCCGTCGCCGACGCCAACGCCGGGTACGACCCCTACGGGCCGGTCGGGGTCGTCGTCGGAGCGACCGTGGGGGACACCGGGCACGATCTGAGCCGGGTCGGCGGACCGTTCCTCGCGCCCGGTCTGGGCGCGCAGGGCGGCACCGCCGACGACCTCCGCGCGGTGTTCGGGGACGCCCGCCGGGCGGTGCTTCCGTCGGTCTCCCGCGAGGTGCTGCGGGCGGGTCCGGGGGTGTCCGCGTTGCGCTCGGCGGCAGCCCGGGCTGCGGACGAATTTCGGACTGTGCTTGCCTAGGAGCAGGCCGGTTCGGGTGCCCCGAACGGACGTAGGTGTTGCCTTCGTCTCGATGGGTACTCTCCGACCTGCATGAACCCCTCGCGGCGAACCCTCGTTGCTGTCAGTGTGGAGTGTGTCATCGATCACTGCATTGGTCCCGATGGGCGCCACTCGGTCGCACAAATGGGTGGAAATCGCAGCTTTGCGCGGTTTCTTGCCCTGATTGGGTGGGTGCCAATTCGGGGCCGCATTGATTCCTGTCGTACTTCCTCGCTAGGTTCACGCGCTGGAATCGTCCGCTTCCCCAACGAACACCCGAGGTGACCTGTGGCTCTTCCGTCGTTGAGCCCCGAGCAGCGCGCTGCTGCTCTGCAGAAGGCTGCCGAGGCGCGCAAGCAGCGTGCCGCGGTCAAGGACAAGCTCAAGCACGGTGGCCTGTCCCTGTCAGAGGTCCTCGACTCGGCCGAACAGGACGACGTCATCGGCAAGATGAAGGTCTCGGCCGTTCTCGAGGCCCTGCCGGGCATCGGCAAGGTCCGTGCCGTCCAGATCATGGAGAAGTTCAAGATCGCCGAGAGTCGGCGGGTGCGTGGCCTGGGTGACAACCAGAAGCGCGCGCTGCTCCAGGAGTTCGGCTCCACCTCCGGTGGGCGCTGAATCTCCCGGTCTCCCGTCCCGCGCCGCTGACAACGCGGCGCGGCTGACGGTGCTCTCCGGTCCGTCCGGAGTCGGCAAGGGCAGCGTCGTGGCCGAGATCCGGCGTCACCACCCCTCGGTGTGGCTGTCGGTGTCGGTGACGACGCGCCCGCCCCGGCCTGGCGAAGAGCACGGCAAGCAGTACTACTTCGTCAGCCGGGACGAGTACGACGCGATGGTGGCCGCCGGCGAGCTCCTGGAACATGCGGAGTTCGCCGGCAACGGCTACGGCACCCCCCGCCGCGCCGTCGAGGAGCGGCTCGCCGCCGGGCGTCCCGCTCTGCTGGAGATCGAGCTGCAGGGTGCCCGGCAGGTCCGTGAGGCGATGCCCGACGCGCAGTTCGTGTTCCTCGCTCCACCGTCCTGGGACGAGTTGGTCCGCCGGCTCGTCGGCCGGGGCACCGAGGACGAGGACACGATCCGCCGCCGCCTGGACGCGGCAGTCGTCGAGCTCGCCGCGGAGAAAGAGTTCGACGTGACGATCGTCAACGACAATGTCGGTCAGGCTGCCACGGAGTTGGTAGAGTTGCTCTCCGTGCCGGTCCGCTGAGGGACGGTCGGGCGCTGATGTGGGCCGTTGGCTCGGTTCACGAGAAACCACAATCTCCCGAAAATCATCGAGGCTGATCCGTTTTGTCCGGAACCGTCGCTGCCCCCGAAGGCATCACCAACCCGCCGATCGACGAGCTGCTGGAGAAGACCTCCTCCAAGTACGCGCTCGTGATCTACGCGGCCAAGCGGGCGCGCCAGATCAACGCCTACTACAGCCAGCTCGGCGAGGGCCTGCTCGAGTACGTCGGTCCGCTCGTGGAGACGTCGCCGCAGGAGAAGCCGCTGTCGATCGCGCTGCGCGAGATCAACAGCGACATGCTGACCCACGAGCAGACCAACGAAGTCGACCCCACGGCAAAACACCGCGGCTGAGGTGGGCGGCCCGCTGAGAACGACGCTGCCAAGCGAGCGCGACGACTTGAGTATCACTTATACGCGGCGTCATCGCGCTCGCTAGGCAGCGCCCCGCCCTCAGCGGGCTCCAGGTCAGAGCAACTGCGCGCGCCTGGCGGCGCTTTACAAGCACATGCGTTATGCGGACGATCGGCAGCGGCCGGTCGTCCGCTGCTGCGTGTTCGGGGTCACGGCCGCGCACGGCGGCGGCATGGTAAGCCTGTGCGGTGACCGAAGTCGTTCTGGGCGTAGCGGGCGGGATCGCGGCATACAAGGCATGTGAGCTGCTGCGGCGGCTCACGGAGTCGGGGCTGGACGTCACCGTCGTGCCGACCGCGAGCGCGCTGGAGTTCGTGGGCGCACCGACCTGGGCGGCGCTCTCCGGGCGGCCGGTCGCCACCGACGTCTGGACGAACGTCCACGAGGTACCGCACGTCGCGCTCGGCCGCCGCGCCTCGCTGGTCGTGGTCGCGCCAGCCACCGCCGACCTGCTGGGGCGGGCGGCGAACGGGCTGGCCCCGGACCTGCTCACGAACACGCTGCTCACCGCCCGGTGCCCGATCCTGTTCGCGCCCGCGATGCACACCGAGATGTGGGAACACCCGGCCACGCAGGCCAACGTCGCGACGCTCCGTTCGCGCGGCGTCGTCGTGCTGGAACCGGCCGTCGGGCGGCTCACCGGCCCGGACACCGGCAAAGGCAGGCTGCCCGACCCGGCCGAGATCGCCGAGGTGGCGTTCGCGCTGCTGCGGCGCGGCGCCGGGGCGCCCGACCTCGCCGGCCGGCGCGTCGTCGTGTCCGCGGGCGGCACCCGCGAGTTCCTCGACCCGGTCCGGTTCCTCGGCAACCGCTCGTCCGGACGCCAAGGCTACGCGCTGGCTCGGACGGCGGCCGCACGCGGTGCGAAAGTGACGCTGATCGCCGCCAACACCGCGCTGCCCGATCCGGCAGGCGTGGACGTCGTCCGTGTCGTCAGCACGCGCGACCTGCAGGAAGCCGTCTTCGCGGCCGGTGCCGACGCGGACGCGGTCGTGATGGCCGCCGCGCCCGCCGACTTCCGCCCGGCCGAGTACGCCGACAGCAAGATCAAGAAGACCGACGACGTGAGCGCACCCGTGGTGTCGCTGGTGCAGAACCCCGACATCCTCGCCGGGCTGGTCCGGCGCCGCCGCGAGGCGGGGGACGGGCCGGTGATCGTCGGGTTCGCCGCCGAGACCGGGGACGCGACCGGCTCGGTGCTCGAGCACGGTCACGCCAAGCTCGCCCGGAAGGGCTGCGATCTGCTCGTCGTCAACGACGTCTCCGGCGGCAAGGCGTTCGAGTCGACCGAGAACGCCGCGGTCGTGCTCGCCGACGACGGAACGTCCACCACCGTGCCGCAGGGACCGAAGGAGGCCCTCGCCGACGTGGTGTGGGATCTGGTGGTCCGGCGACTCGCTCGCTGAGCAGCAGTGTTTCGGTAGCTCGACAACTTGGACCCAAGTCACCGCACTTTCCGGGGGTCCCCCACCGGATCGGTAGACTCGCGCCGAAACAAACCCACCCTCGACCCTGGGAGCACCGTGGCCCGCCGACTGTTCACCTCCGAATCCGTGACCGAGGGTCACCCCGACAAGATCGCCGATGCGATCAGCGACGGCATCCTCGACGCGCTGCTGGCTCAGGACCCGCGCAGCCGGGTCGCGGTGGAGACGCTGATCACCACCGGCCAGGTCCACGTCGCCGGTGAGGTCACCACCGACGCGTACGCCGACATCCCGAGCATCGTGCGGGAGACGATCCTCGGCATCGGCTACGACTCGTCGAAGAAGGGCTTCGACGGGGCGTCCTGCGGCGTCAGCGTCTCGATCGGGTCGCAGTCGCCCGACATCGCCCAGGGTGTCGACAACGCGTACGAGACCCGCACCGACGAGACCGACGACGACGTGCTCGACCGTCAGGGCGCCGGCGACCAGGGCCTCATGTTCGGCTACGCGAACAACGACACCCCCGAGCTGCTGCCGCTGCCGATCGCGCTGGCGCACCGGCTCGCGCGTCGCCTCGCGCAGGTCCGCAAGGACGGGCTGATCCCGTACCTGCGTCCCGACGGCAAGACCCAGGTCACGATCGAGTACGACGGCCCGAAGGCGGTCCGTCTCGACACCGTCGTCGTCTCCACCCAGCACGCGTCCGACATCTCGCTGGAGACGCTGCTCGCCCCCGACATCGCCGAGTACGTCGTCGCGCCGGAGCTGGCCGAGTTGGGCATCGAGACCGAGGGCTACCGCCTGCTGGTCAACCCGACCGGCCGGTTCGAGATCGGTGGCCCGATGGGCGACGCCGGTCTGACCGGGCGCAAGATCATCGTCGACACCTACGGCGGTTTCGCCCGCCACGGCGGCGGCGCGTTCTCCGGCAAGGACCCGTCCAAGGTCGACCGCTCGGCCGCCTACGCGATGCGCTGGGTCGCCAAGAACATCGTCGCCGCCGGTCTCGCCGAGCGGGCCGAGGTGCAGGTCGCGTACGCGATCGGCAAGGCGCACCCGGTGGGCCTGTTCCTGGAGACGTTCGGCACCGAGACCGTCGACCCGGACCGGATCAGCAAGGCCGTCTCCGAGGTGTTCGACCTCCGTCCGGCCGCGATCATCCGTGACCTCGACCTGCTGCGCCCGATCTACCGCCAGACGTCGGCCTACGGTCACTTCGGCCGCGAGCTGCCCGACTTCACCTGGGAGAAGACTGACCGCGCTGCGGCACTCAAGGACGCCGCGGGAGCCTGAGAAGACCGAACTGGTGCTGCTGGCTGCGGCGCTCAAGGACGCCGCGGGAGCCTGATCGCGGCGCACCTTGTCACAGGGTGCTGGTAAACCAGGGGTATGACGCTGCTGGACATGGAGCCCGCGGAGCCTTCCGGCTCCGCGGGCTCCCCGCGTCTCGCAGGTATGGAGCCCGCGACTGTGTCATCGGGCCCCGCGGGCTCCCCGCGTCTCGCAGGTATGGAGTCCGCGACTGTGTCATCGGGCTCCGCGGGCTCCCCGCGTCCGGCAGCGTCCGCGCGTCCGCGCGCTGGTGCCGCGCGGCGCGCGGGGGCCGCCGGGGGCGACGAGGCGCTGCCGTTCGACCTCGCGCCGGACGAGTCCGCCCCCGCGCCGGACGCCGGCCCGCCCACCACCGGCGCACCCGAACCCGCAGCGGACGCGAAGAGCGCGGCGAAGTCCGCCGCGAAGCCCGCCGCTAAGAAGAAGCGGGCCGGCAAGCCCAAGGGCGCGCGGGAGCCCGCGGCGGAGCTGCCGGTGGCACGGGTCTGCGTCGACCTGCCGCTCCCGCACCTCGACCGGCCGTTCGACTACCTCGTCCCGTCCGACCTCGCCGACACCGCGGTCGTCGGCGGCCGGGTCCGCGTGCGGTTCGCCGGGCAGCTCGTCGACGGTTACGTGCTCGACCGGGTCGGCGGCAGCGAACACCCGGGCAAGCTCGCCTACCTCGACCGCGCGCTCTCGGCCGAGCCGGTGCTCAGCCCGGAGATCGCCCGCCTCGCCCGCGCGGTCGCCGACCGCTGCGCCGGCACGCTCGCCGACGTGCTGCGGCTCGCGATCCCGCCCCGCCACGCCCGTGCCGAGTCCGCCGCCCGCCGCGCGGGCGACGTCCTGCCGGTGGACGCGCAGGGCCGCCCACAGCCGCCGCACGACGGTTTCGGCCGGTACCGCGGCGGCCCCGCCTATCTCAGGATGCTCGCCGAAGGTCGCTCACCCCGCGCCGTGCTCGCCGCGCTGCCGGGGGAGGACTGGCCGCGCCGGATCGCCGAGGCCGTCGCCGCCGCGCTGGCGTCCGGCCGCGGTGCCGTCGCGGTGGTGCCCGACGCCCGCGACCTCGACCGGCTCGACGCCGCGCTCGCCGACGTCCTCGGGCCGGGCAGGCACACCACGCTGGCCGCCTCGCTCGGCCCGGAGGAGCGATACCGGCGCTGGCTGGCCGTCCGCCGCGGTGAGGTACAAGCCGTCGCGGGAACCCGGGCCACCGCGTTCGCGCCGGTCGCCGACCTCGGGCTGGCCGTGCTCTGGGACGACGGCGACGACCTGCACGCCGAGCCCCGCGCGCCGTACTGCCACGCCCGCGAAGTACTGCTGGTCCGCACCCAGATGGCCGACGCCGGGCTGCTGATCGGCGGGTTCGCGCGCACCGCCGAGGCGCAGCTGCTGGTGGAGACCGGGTGGGCCAAGCCGCTGGAAGCCGACCGCGAGGTCGTGCGGGCCGCCGCGCCGCGGGTCGTCCCGGTGGGTGACGACCGCGACCTCGCCGCCGACCCGAGCGCGTCGGCCGCCCGGCTGCCGACCGTGGCCTGGCGCGCGGCCCGCGAGGCGCTGGCCGCGGACGCCCCGGTGCTGGTCCAGGTGCCGCGGCGCGGCTACGTACCGTCGGTCGCCTGCGGGCGCTGTCGGCGGCCGGCCCGCTGCACGACCTGTTCCGGTCCGCTGGAGCTGCGCGGCCGCGGCGAGTCCGGCGAGGGCGACGTGCCCTCCTGCCGGTGGTGCGGGCACCTCGCCGGTGGCTGGACCTGCCCCGACTGCGGGCACCGCGGGCTGCGCGCCTCGGTGCTCGGGGCCCGCCGCACCGCCGAGGAACTCGGGCGGGCGTTCCCCGGCATCCCGGTCCGGACGTCGGGCCGCGACGGTGTGCTGACCGAGGTCGGCGGCGGCGCGGCCCTCGTCATCGCCACTCCGGGCGCGGAGCCGGTCGCCGACGGCGGGTACGGGGCGGCGCTGCTGCTCGACACCTGGGCCCTGCTGACCAGGGCCGACCTGCGCGCGTCGGAGGAGGCGCTGCGACGCTGGGCCAACGCGATCGCGCTGGTACGTCCGGCACGGTCGGGCGGCCGGGTCGTGATCGCCGCCGACGGGGCGATACCGGCGGTGCAGGCGTTGCTCCGGTGGGACCCGGCGTGGCACGCCGCGCGCGAGCTGGCCGACCGCGCCGAGCTGGGGTTTCCCCCGGCGGTGCGGATGGCCAGCGTGACCGGCACGCCCGACGCGGTCGCCGACCTGCTGCGGCTCGCGGATCTCCCGGACGCCGCGGAGGTCCTCGGGCCGGTACCGATCCCGCCGGCACCGCGGGCGGGGGCGGAGGACGAGGAGCTGGAGCGCGCACTCGTGCGCTGCCCCCGGTCACTGGGCCCGGCGCTGGCCGCCGCCCTCCGCGCCGCGGCCTCCGTCCGCAGCGCCCACAAGGCCCCCCACCCGGCCCGCATCGCCGTCGACCCCCTCGAGCTTCTCTGACGCTTTGCTCGGGACCGGAGCCGTGCACGGTAGCCTGGAGCGCTGGTGCGGACCCGCGCCTGATTCCGTCGTGCCCGCCAGCGTCCCGAGGGGTACCAAGAGTGTCTGTCCGTCCCATTCGCCTCTTCGGAGACCCGGTGCTGCGCACCCCCGCCGACGAGGTCGTCGACTTCGACCGGCAGCTGCGGGCCCTGGTGAAGGACCTCACCGAAACGATGCTCAACGAGCGTGGCGCCGGTCTGGCCGCCCCGCAGCTCGGCGTCTCACTCCGAGTCTTCACGTTCGACGTCGACGACGTGGTCGGCCACCTGGTCAACCCGGTCCTGGAGTTCCCCGACGAGGAGGAGCAGGAGGGACCCGAGGGTTGCCTCTCGGTTCCCGGCCTCTACTTCGACACGAAGCGCCGGATGAACGCCGTCGCCAAGGGTTTCGACATGCACGGCGAGCCGATCCAGGTCGTCGGCACCGAGCTGATGGCGCGGTGCCTGCAGCACGAGACCGATCACCTCGACGGCGTCCTGTTCGTCGACCGGCTCGACCCGGACACGAAGAAGGAAGCGATGCGCGCGATCCGGCAGGCCGAATGGGCGAACGAGCCGGCGCCGACGGTCAAGGTCAGCCCGCACCCGCTGTTCGGGAAGCTCCGGTGAGCCTGCGCCTGGTTTTCGCCGGCACACCAGCGGTCGCCGTACCACCGCTGGAGCGGCTCCTGCAGACCGGCCATGAGGTGGTCGCGGTCGTCACCCGGCCCGATGCGCCGTCCGGACGCGGGCGCAAGCTGCACCGGTCGCCGGTCGGCGAGGTCGCCGACGCGCACGGCATCGAGGTGCTGACCCCGGCGAAGGCCGGTGATCCCGACTTCCTGGCCAGACTCGCCGAGCTGGCGCCCGACCTCGCGCCGGTCGTCGCGTACGGCGGGCTGGTGCCGCCGTCGGCGCTGGCCGTGCCACGCCTCGGCTGGATCAACCTGCACTTCTCGCTGCTGCCCGCCTGGCGCGGGGCCGCGCCGGTGCAGCACGCGATCCTGCACGGCGACGAGTTGACCGGCGCCGCGGTGTTCCAGTTGGAGAAGGGGCTGGACACCGGACCGGTGTTCGGCACGCTCACCGAGCCGATCCGGCCGGACGATACGGCCGGCGCGCTGCTGGAGCGGCTGTCGGTGGCCGGTGGCGAACTGTTGGCCCAGGTGGTCGACGGCATCGCGGCCGGAGCGCTGACGCCGGTCGCGCAGCCGTCCGACGGGGTGTCGCTGGCGCCGAAGCTCACCGTCGAGGACGCGCACCTCGACTGGTCGGTGCCCGCGTTCGCGATCGACCGGCGGATCCGGGCGTGCACGCCCGCGCCGGGGGCCTGGACGACGTTCCGGGGCGAACGGGTCAAGGTGGGGCCGGTGCGCCCCACACCAGACGCCGCCGAACGCCCGGCGCCGGGGACGCTGCTGGTCGAGCGGAAGCGGATACTGGTCGGGACCGCCACGGACCCGGTGGTTCTCGGCGACGTCGTCCCGCCGGGCAAGAAGGCGATGCCCGCCACCGACTGGGCGCGCGGCGTCCGGCCGGAACCCGGCGAACGCTTCGAGTGACCGAACTTCCCGCATTACCCCACGAATCGCCAGCAATACCCCAGGAATCGCCAGCAATACCCCAGGAATCGAAGGTGCAGCGGTGACCGAAGGAGACGGCCGACCCCAGGGACGGCGACCGGGCAGCGGACGCCCACCCGCAGGCGGCCGCCCCGACCGCGGCCGCTCGGACGGGGGCCGCTCGGACGGGGGCCGCTCGGACGGGGGCCGCGGTGAAGGCCGCCCGGAGCGCGGCCGCCCCGGCCAGGACCGGGCGCGCGGCGGCTCCGACCGCGGCCGCCCCGGCCGCGACCAAGGCGCCGGCCGCCCCGGCCGTGATCGTTCCGAGCGGCCGCGTAACGAATCAGGGCACGAGGGGACGAAGCGGTCCTGGGGCACGTACCAGAAGGCCACCCCGGACCCGGCCCGACGTGCGGCGTTCGACGTGCTGGTGGCGGTCGCCGCCCGTGAGGCGTACGCGAACCTCATGCTGCCGTCGGTGCTGGTCGAACGCCGGATCACTGGCCGGGACGCGGCATTCGTCACCGAACTGACCTACGGAACCCTGCGCCACCGCGGAACGCTCGACGCCATTCTCGGCGCCGGGAGCAGCCGCCCGATCGACAAGGTCGACCTGCGGGTGCTCCAGGCGCTGCGGCTCGGCGCGTACCAGCTGCTGTTCACCCGCGTGCCACCGCACGCCGCGGTGGCGGGCACCGTCGAGGTGGCCCGCGTCGCGCTCACCGACGGGCCGGCCCGGTTCGTCAACGCAGTGCTGCGCCGGGTCTCCGAACGCGACCTGGACGCCTGGCTCCCCGAGGTCACGCCGGACCTCGCCGCCGACCCGATCGCCCACCTGGCGATCCGCTACAGCCACCCGGAGTGGGTCATCCGCGCGTTCGCCGACGCGCTCGGTGAGGACACCGCCCGCCTGGCGGCAGGCGACAGCGAGACCGCCGCCGCGCTCGCCGCCGACAACGAGCGGCCGGGCGTCGACCTGGCGGCTCGGCCGGGCCGGATCGACCCCAAGGAGCTGGCCGCGGACGTCAGCGGCGAGCCGGGCCGGTGGTCGCCGGTCGGCGTGAAGCTGCCGGAGGGCGCGCCGGGCGACGTCGCGGCGATCGCCGACGGACGCGCGCACGTGCAGGACGAGGGCAGCCAGCTCTGCGCCTGGACCCTGGCCACCGCCCCGCTGGAAGGCACCGACGCCCGCTGGCTCGACCTCTGCGCCGGCCCCGGCGGAAAAGCCGGGCTGCTCGCGTCGATCGCCGACGGCCGCAGCGCGCACCTCACCGCGGTCGAGGTGTCCGAGCACCGCGCCAAGCTGGTCGAACAGGCCGTGCGTGGGCTCCCCGCGACCGTGCTCACCGCGGACGGCCGCGACGTCGGTACCCATCCCGACCTGCCCGAGGGTGGGTTCGACCGGGTGCTGGTCGACGCGCCGTGCACCGGGCTGGGCGCGCTGCGACGCCGTCCGGAGGCACGCTGGCGCCGCCAGCCGAGCGACGTCCCGGCGCTGGCGAAACTCCAGCGTGAGCTGCTCACCGCGGCGCTGCGGGCGACTCGGCCCGGCGGGCTGGTCGCCTACGTGACCTGCTCACCGCACCTGGCCGAGACCCGGGTGCTGGTGGCGGACGTGTGCCGGCGCACCGGCGCCGAGCCGGTCGACGTCCGCGGAGTGCCGGAAGCCGCAGCGGCCGCGGACGTGAACCCGACGCCCGAGGGAGTTCAACTCAGCGCGGCACGCGCTGCGGCTCTTCAGCTCTGGCCGCACCGGCACGGCACCGACGCGATGTTCCTGTCGCTGCTCCGCAAGCCTGTCACACCCCGCGACTAGTATTTCGGGCGTGGAGCTCTTCGTCGCACCGAGCATTCTGTCCGCAGACTTCGCCCGTCTGGCCGACGCCGCCGCGTCGGTCGCGGGCCGGCCCGGCACGCCGGGGGCGGACTGGCTGCACGTCGACGTCATGGACAACCACTTCGTTCCGAACCTCACGCTCGGCCTGCCGGTCGTCAAGAGCATCAAGGCGGCGACCGACATCCCGCTCGACTGCCACCTGATGATCGACGACCCGGGCCGCTGGGCACCCGGTTACGCCGAGGCGGGCGCACACAACGTCACGTTCCACGCCGAGGCCACCGACGACCCGTCCGCGGTGGCGCGCGACCTGAGAAAAGCGGGTGCGAAGGCCGGTCTGGCGCTCAAGCCGGGCACCCCGCTGGAGCCGTACCTGGAGATCCTCCGTGGCTTCGACACGCTGCTCGTGATGACCGTCGAGCCGGGCTTCGGCGGGCAGGACTTCATCGCCGAGGTGCTGCCGAAGGTCACCGAGGCCCGTCGCCGGGTCCAGACCGGGCACCTCGAGCTGCGAATCGAGGTCGACGGCGGCATCAACGCCGACACGATCCACGCGGCGGCCGAAGCGGGCGCGGACACGTTCGTCGCGGGGTCCGCCGTCTACAACGCCGACGATCCGGCCGCCGCCGTCGCCGCTCTGCGGTCCGCGGCGGTCCGTGCGGCGGAGTCGGCGGCGATCCGGTGACCGCGAGCGCGGGGCCGGCCGGGGGAGAGACTCCCGGGGAGCTCCCGCGCGCCGGAGGCCACCGGGGCTCCGAAGGGCTGATCCTCGTCGTCGACGACGACGCCGACGTCACCACGCTGGTCGCGATGAACCTGCGGTTCGAGGGCTTCGAGGTGGTGGTGGCCAACGAGGCCCGCAGCGGGCTGGCCGCGATCGAACGGCACCGGCCCGACCTGGTTCTGCTGGACGTGATGATGCCGCGGGTCGACGGCTTCGAGCTGTGCAGGCAGTTACGCGCGTCGCCGCTGACCGCCGCGTTGCCGATCATCATGCTCACCGCCAAGGACCTGTCCGCCGACCGCATCCAGGGGCTCACCGCGGGCGCCGACGACTACATCGTCAAGCCGTTCGACCTGAGCGAGCTCGTCGCGCGGGTCCGGTCGACGCTGCGGCGCAACCGCGAGATGCGGGACGTCTCGCCGCTGACCGGCCTGCCCGGCAACACCCGGATCCTGGACGCGATCGCCGAGCGGATCGCCGCCCGCCGGGACCACGGCTGGGAGTACGCGGTCTGCTACATCGACCTCGACAACTTCAAGACCGTCAACGACGTCTACGGCTTCTACCGCGGCGACCAGATGCTCACCGCGGCGGCCGGCGCGCTGCACACGTCCACGATCGGGGTCGCCGGCCCGCCGCCGTTCCTCGGCCACATCGGCGGCGACGACTTCCTCGTCGTCTGCACGCCCGACCAGATCACGCCGATCACCGACCGGGCGATCCGGCTGTTCGACCAGTCCAGCCGGGTGCTCTACGACCCCGACGACCTGGCCCGCGGCTACTTCGAGGTGCTCGACCGGCAGGGCCGGTTACGGCGGCACGGGCTGCTGACGCTCTCGATCGGCGTCGCCCTCTCGACCCAGCGCCGGTTCACCGACCACCGGGAGGTGGTCGCCGCGGCCAGCGAGATGAAGGCCGTGGCCAAGCGCACCGAGGGGTCGATGGTCGCGGTCGACCGGCGGCGCGACCCGGAGCCCGGGCGGGGCCGCTCGGCCCGGGAACGGGCCGCGATCGAACCGGTGGCGGAGCCCGACTCCGTTTGATGTACCGCGTGATCCCGGTCGCACTGGGCGGTCCGGGCCGCGCCGACCGTGCCAGACTGGCGCGTAACCGTGGGATTTCGGACCGCTGATGTGGCGGTATCGCGTCCCACGAAGTAGACACGAGATAGAGACGACGCAGTACGCGCGCTCCGGGGTCGGTGAAATTCCGAGCCGGCGGTGACAGTCCGCGACCCGTGCGCCCTTCGGGGCAAGCGGTTGACCCGGTGGAACTCCGGGACCGACGGTGAAAGTCCGGATGGGAGGAAGCGCGCGGGCTGATCGGCGTGCCCGTGCGCGTGCGCGGGGTACGCCGACGCCCGTGCTTGCCCTCCCGGCGCCTCGGAGCCGCCCGAGGCGAGGAGGCACGCGGCGCACATGTTCACCGGCATCGTGGAAGAACTCGGCACCCTGGCCGGCATCGACCACCTCGACAGAGCCGCCCGGCTCACCCTGAAGGGTCCACGGGTGGCCGCGGACGCCGCCCACGGCGACTCGATCGCGGTCAACGGCGTCTGTCTCACGGTCGTCGACGCCACCGCGGACGGATTCACCGCCGACGTGATGGCCGAGACGCTCGACCGCTCCACGCTGGGAGGGGTGGCGCCCGGCGACCGGGTCAACCTCGAACGGGCGGCCACGCTCAGCACTCGGCTCGGCGGTCACCTGGTCCAGGGCCACGTCGACGGCGTCGGCACGGTGCTGGAACGGCGCCCGGACACACACTGGGAGATCGTCCGGATCAGCCTGCCCGCCGACCTGGCCCGGTACGTGGTGGAGAAGGGCTCGATCACCGTCGACGGCGTCTCGCTCACCGTCTCTGCCGTGACTGACGACCACTTCGAGGTCAGCCTCATCCCGACCACGCTCGCGCTGACGACGCTCGGCACCCGTGGCGTCGGGGCGCCGGTCAACCTCGAGGTCGACGTCATCGCGAAGTACGTCGAAAAGCTGGTCCACACGCGGGAGGAGCGGGCATGACCGAGGTGACGTTCGGCACGATCGAGCAGGCGATCGCGGACATCGCGGCCGGAAAGGCCGTCGTCGTCGTCGACGACGAGGACCGGGAGAACGAGGGCGACCTGGTGTTCGCCGCGTCCGCGGCGACCCCGGAACTGCTCGCGTTCACGATCCGGTACAGCTCCGGCGTCGTCTGCGCGCCGGTCACCGAGGCGGACGCCGACCGGCTGGACCTGCCCCCGATGCACCACACGAACCAGGACAGCAAGGGCACCGCGTACACGGTCTCGGTGGACGCTAGGGACAAGACCACGACCGGCATCTCCGCCGCCGAGCGCGCACACACGATCCGGCTCCTCGGCGACCCGGACGCCACCGCGGACGCGTTCACCCGGCCCGGCCACGTGTTCCCGCTACGCGCGGTCGATGGCGGCGTGCTGGCCCGGCCCGGCCACACCGAAGCCGCCGTGGACCTCGCTCGGATGGCCGGTCTGCACCCGGCGGGTGTGGTCGCCGAGGTCGTGAACGACGACGGCACGATGGCGCGCCTGCCGGAGCTGGCCGCGTTCTCGGACACCCACGACCTCACGCTGATCACGATCGCCGACCTGGTCGCGTACCGGAGGCGCACCGAGCGGCAGGTGGAGCGGGAGGTCGACGCCCGGGTCCCGACCCGGCACGGCGCGTTCCGCGCCGTCGGCTACCGCGGCACGGTCGACGAGACCGAGCACGTCGCGTTCGTGCTGGGCGACGTCGAGGGTGAGGACGACATCCTGGTGCGCGTGCACTCGGAGTGCCTCACCGGCGACGTGTTCGGCAGCCTGCGGTGCGACTGCGGGCCGCAGCTGGAGTCGGCGCTCGAAGCGGTGGCCACCGAGGGCCGCGGAGTCGTCGTCTACCTGCGCGGACACGAGGGCCGTGGGATCGGCCTGCTGCACAAGCTGCGCGCGTACGAGCTGCAGGACACCGGCGCGGACACCGTCGACGCCAACCTCGAACTCGGGCTGCCGGTGGACGCCAGGGACTACGCGATCGGTGCGCAGATCCTGCTCGACCTGCAGATCCGGTCGGTCCGGCTGCTGACGAACAACCCGGCGAAACGGACCAGCCTGGAGCGCTACGGGGTCCGTGTGCACGATCGGGTCGCGCTGCCCACCCACGCCCATCCGGAGAACGTCCGGTACCTCCGCACGAAGCGCGACCGGATGGGCCACGAGATCGTCGGGCTGCCCGACGAGATCGCGGTCGCGTCCGCGGTGATCGAGAGCGCACCGGTCCGGGAGCGCGCCACGCTCGGAGCGCCGGCATGAGCGGCGCGGGCGCGGCCGACCTCGGAACCGTCGACGCGGCCGGGCTGCGGCTCGGCGTCGTCGCCACTCGCTGGCACCAGGAGATCGCCGACCACCTGCTGGACCGCGCGCTGGCCGCGGCGGCGGTGAGCGGCGTGACCGACATCGTCACCGCCCGGGTCGCGGGAGCCATCGAGCTGCCGGTCGTCGCCCAGGAGCTGGCCCGGCGGTGTGACGCGGTCGTGGCGCTGGGCGTCGTCGTCCGCGGCGGAACACCGCACTTCGAGTACGTCTGCGACGCGGTGACCGCCGGCCTCACCCGGGTCGCGCTGGATTCCGGCGTCCCGGTGGGGAACGGCGTCCTCACCTGCGACACCGACGAGCAGGCCCGGGACCGGGCCGGCTTCGAGGGCAGCGCCGAGGACAAGGGACGCGAGGCGACGCTCGCGGCTCTCGACGCGGCGCTGGTCCTCCGTGATCTGCGTCGCGCCCCGGTGCCGAAGGTGGGCTTCGGCGTCGGCTGAGGCGTCGTGCTCGGGTGCCGCCGGATACTGGCACCCGAGCACCGCACCTTCGCGTGAAAGACTGCGGACGTGAAAACGTTCGATGCGCTGTTCGCCGAACTCTCGGCCAAGGTGGCCGCCGGCACCCCGGGTTCCGGCACGGTGGAGGCGGTGCGGGCAGGCGTCCATACCGTCGGTAAGAAGGTCGTCGAGGAAGCGGCCGAGGTCTGGATGGCCGCGGAGCACGAGTCCGCGGAGCGGACCGCCGAAGAGATCTCGCAGCTGCTCTACCACCTGCAGGTCTTGATGCTGGCCCGCGGCCTGACCCTCGACGACGTCTACGCCCACCTGTAACCCCCCACGGAAGGCCGGGCATGCTGCGCATCGCCGTCCCCAACAAGGGCTCGCTCTCCGAGCGAGCCACCACGATGCTCGCCGAGGCGGGCTACCTTCAGCGCCGCGACCCCAAAGAACTCGTTCTGGTGGACGCCGAGAACGAGGTCGAGTTCTTCTACCTCCGCCCCCGTGACATCGCGGTGTACGTGGGCTCCGGCGACCTCGATCTCGGGGTCACCGGCCGCGACCTGCTGCTCGACTCGGGCGCCGACGCCGTCGAGATGCTCGCGCTGGGCTTCGGCAAGTCCACGTTCCGTTTCGCCGCCCGCCCGGGCACCGTCGAGTCGATCGGCGACCTGGCCGGACGCCGCATCGCGACGTCGTACGCCGGCCTGGTGCGCCAGCACCTCGCCGAGCACGGAGTGGCCGCCGAGGTGATCCGGCTGGACGGTGCGGTCGAGACCGCGATCCGGCTGGGTGTCGCCGACGTGATCGCGGACGTCGTCGAGACCGGTGCGACGCTCCGCCAGCAGGGCCTGGAGATCGTCGCGGAGCCGATCCTGCGGTCGGAGGCCGTGGTGATCCGCGGCAAGGGTCAGAGCGAGTCCGGTGCCGACCACCGCGTCGACCAGCTGACCCGCCGGCTCAACGGCGTCCTCGTCGCCCGCCGGTACGTGATGCTGGCCTACGACGTCGAGCTGGCCCGCCTGGACGCCGCGGTAGCGCTCACCCCCGGCATCGAGGGGCCGACGATCTCCCCGCTGCACAAGGACGGGTGGGTCGCGGTGCAGGCCATGGTGCCCCGGGAGGACACGAATCGGATCATGGACTCGCTCTACGACCTCGGTGCCCGGGCCATCCTGGTCACGTCGATTCACGCCTGCCGCCTGTGACCGGGGAGCCCGACGTGGCCGAGGTGAGCAGCGGTACGCCGGACGTCGTCCGGGCCCGGCCGCACCGGCTGACGATCGTCGCCTGGATCCTGGCGGTCGCGATCGTCGTGATCTTCGGTGTCGTCGCGGTGCTGCTCGGCCGCCCGACGACCACCGAGGACCCGGACGTCGGCGCACCGTTCGGCATCGGCGACCAGCTCGGGATGGTGTTCCTCGGCATCCTGATGGCCGGGGGAGTGCTGTCGCTGACCCGGCCGCGGGTGGTCGCCGACGCGCACCAGGTGAAGGTCCAAAACGTCGTCGGCGGCATCACCGTGCCGTGGACGCTGGTCCGCGGCGTGCGATTCGATCAGCATTCGCCGTGGGCCGCGCTCGAGCTGCTGGACGACGAGTTGGTCTCGGTGCTGGCCGTACAGGCTGCGGACAAACAACGGGCCGTGGACGCCGTCCGCGGGCTCCGGCGGCTGCACGCCGCGGCCTGGGAAGGCAAGCAGCCACCGCAATGAGGCGCTGACGCCGCTCGGCGGCGGGTGCCGTTGACGCCGCTCGGCGGCGGGTCCTCGGAAGGGGACACGCTGCCGGGCGGCGTGCGGTGACGGTGGGTTAGGCCAGGTTGGTGACGAACGCGCTCATGCCGCTGGCGATGTTGACCAAACCATTGCCGAGCGATCGGACTACACCGGCGGCGTCCGCGGGCTGAGTCACCACGAAGAACACCAGCAGAGCAACCGCTCCCCATTTGAGGAACTTCTTCATGTCACGCCTCCTCGCAGCGGGGTTGGCGCCCACGCGCACTGCTAGCCACAGAGTTACAGCACATATACCAACAGTTAGAATCTAACACGATGCGGTGGGTCGGTGACCCCATGCATGATTGTGTCGGATGACGAGGCAGCGCGCGTGAGCACCCCGGTATTCATTCATTCTCATGCAATCCACGCTGGTCACCGGAGCGCGAACGCCACGGTGCGTCCGAATGGTGAGACAGCGTCCTACTCAACCGGCTTCTCCCTCGCCGGGCTCCAGTGGGGCATTCGGGGATCTGTCCGGTGGGTTACCCGCTGTGTCCGCGCTGACGTCGTCCTCCGGGAGTTCGGGCACGGGATCCTCCTCGGGTAGCACCGTCAGCTCGGCGGCACCGGCCCGGCTCAGGGTACCCACGGGCGCACCCGGGCCGCCCGGAACGACCAGCGCGAAGGACGGGAGTCCTAACAGGGCCGGTGCGCCGCCGGGCGTCCCGACCGCGAGGAACCAGCTGTCGGCCTCGTCGTGGTACATCCAGCCGGGGACGAGTTGCGACGCCGGGGCGGTCTCCACAGTGGGTGGATCGTCGGCGGTGGGCTCGCGGGGTGGTACCGGCACCAGCGGAGTCGAGTAGCCGAACGGCGGCGGGTCGGACGGCGTCCGCGGCCGGGGGACCGGCGGCTGCTCGTCGGCCGCGAGCACCGGCGAGGTGACGGGTTCGGTCGCCCGGGCCGGGGTTGGCTCCAGGGCGCGGCCGGGGCCGTGGCCTACTTCTGCTCCCGGGCAGGGGATCGGGCCTTCCGAGGAGCCGGCCATCGGGTCGGTGGCGGGGTTGCCGCGCGGGTCGGCCATCGAGCCACCGCGCGGGTCGTCGGCGGGGTTGCTGTGTGGGCCGGTGGTGGGATTGCTGTGCGGGCTGGCCGTGGGGTTGCTGTGCGGGTCGTCGGCGGGGTTGCTGTGTGGGCCGGTGGTGGGGTTGCTGTGCGGGCTGGCCGGGGGGCCGCTGTGCGGGTCGGCTATCGGGCCGCCGTGCGGGCCGGCGGCCGGACTAACGGGTGGCGGCCATCCTGCGGGGCCGGCAACGGGGCTACCGGTGGAGCCGATCGGCGAGGCATCCGCGGGGCGGGGATCCGGGCCCGCGGCCGGGCCCTGTGCCGGGATCCCTCCCGGAGCGGGCACCGGACCGGTCGCGGGGCCGATGACCGGATGTCCTTCGGGGCCGGCGGCCGGGCTACCGGGGGCGCCGAGCGGCGGGGTGACTGCGGGGCCGGGCGTCGAGCCGACGATCGAGCCACTGAGGGGGGTCGCCGCCGGGCTTCCGGCGAGGCCTCGGGCCGGGCTCCCGAACGAGCCGAGAGCCGGGCTCCCGGCCGGACCGAGCGGCCGTGCGTCGCCGGCGCGGGGAGTCGGGACGGCGCCGGGGCTTCCGGCCGGGGCGAGCGCGGAGGTTCCCGCTCCACCGGTGATCGGGACCGCGCCTGCGTTCGGCGTCCACATCTCGGCGGAACCGAGGGCCGGGAGCTCGGTGCGCCCGAGCGCCGGGCGCCCGCCATAACCCGACGTGGCCGATGAGGCCGATGTGCCCGATGAGGCCGACGTGGCCGATGGGCTCGATGGTGCCGCTGTGAGCGCTGCGCGTCGAGGTGGCGCCGAGATCGGACGGTGCACCTCGTGCGGCACCTGCCGCAGCTGGCGTTCCTCGACACGATCGGCCACCCGCGCGAACAGCGCCCCGACGAGTGCGAACAGGATGACGCCCGCGACGATCGCGGCCAGCGCCGCGGTGGTCCCGCGTTCCGGAGCCAGCCGCCAGCACAGCACGGCACCGGCCACGCTGGTGAGCAGGAACCCCAGCAGGGCCGAGAGCGCGGCCGGGTACTGGGTGATCGCTCCGCGCCGAGGGTGATCGGCCCGCACCGCAGCCCGCGCGTGCGCGAGCACCACCGAACCACCGGTGGCGAGCAGTAATCCCAAGCCGAGTGCGACGGCTGCGACCAGCGTCGTCCTGTTCACCGGTCCCTCCGCGGACACTCGGTGCCTCACCGGCGCCGACGAGTTGAGGGCCGCGAGGAAACAGTGGATTCGGCGCTGCCGGGGGTCGCCGCGCCGCGGGAATCAGCGTAGCGGGTAGCACCCTCCGTAGCCGAAACCCGCCACCGTACCCAGAGCCCGACCGGCGGCCGCCCGACAGCGCTCAGCGGGCGTCGGGTCGTCCGTATCGGGGACCAACGGCCGCCCGGACGTGGGCTGTTGGCGGTCCCAACCGGTGAACGGCGTTATTACCAACTCCTCCGACGTAGCGGTAGCGTGTCTTAGCGTCACCAGAGAGGTGGTGGTACGTCGGCATGCCGATCGACGGATGCGGGAACCCAGTAGTGTCCGTGGCCGTGTAAAGGGCCGAGGAGTCGGCGTACCAATGCGGGAGGTACAGATGCTGACCCACGTGATCCAGGCGACTGCAGGGATTCCTGACGGGATTCTCGCCGCGGCAGACCCGGGCGGCACCACGCTGAACACCGACGGGATCGTCGGCTTCATCGTGTCCAAGATCGTGCCGATCCTGCTCGCCGTCGTCGGCGTGATCATCCTGAGCAGATCAGGTAAAGGCCAGTGGTCGGCTGCGCTGACCACCGGTGGTATCGCCATACTCGGCATCGTGTTCATCGCCGGCGCGGGGTTGCTCTTCGCGTTCGGTGAGAGCGTCGCCAAGCTGGCGCTCGGAGGCTGAACCGGATGCGGCTCCGCCCCGACGACGACATCTACCGCGCGAAGCTGCTCTTCCTGGGTCCGAAGGGCTTCACGCTGCCGGTGCACCTGCCCTATGTGGCGTATCCGCTGTTCGCCGTCGTGCTCGCTGTCATCATCCTGATCCGGTACGCCCTGACCGGAGACGTTGACTACTTCCCCGCGATCGAGATCGCCCTGTCGATCGTCCTGACCTCTTTGATCCTCCGCCAGGTCAGTCCTGACCGCCCGGTCCGCGCGGTGCTGCGCACCGCGGCGACGGACTGGCGGCGGGACCGCGCCGCCGATGAACGCGGCGGCCGTGCCCGGTCGAGGATCGTCGTTCGGGAGACCATTCGATGAGCGGACGCCATGCCCGGGGAGACGCCCACTCGGCGGAAGCCCGGGCCGCACAGACCAGCGCCGACGAGGCCGTGGAGACGGCGGCGGAGAGCGCCGCAACGTCCGGCGCCGCGTCGTCGGAGCCGGTGACGCCTGCCGTGACCTCTGGGGCAGCCGCGCCAGGTGGGGCCGAGACCGACGGCGGCGGAGCCGCTGCCGATCGGGAGAGCGTGCCCGTGGGCGCCGGGGCAAGCCGTTCCGGCTTCCCGGTGTTCCGGCCGGCCGGTGCGCCGGTGCGGCAAGCCGGTGCGACGCCGTCCGGCCCGGGTCACCCGGGTCCGGGTCAGCCGGGTCCGGGTCAGCCCGGGCCGACGTCGTTCGGGCCGCCGCCGCAGGGGCAGCCGGTTCCGTCGAGCGGACCACCGCAAACCGTCGCGCCGCCGCCCCCAGCGGGGCAGCCGGGTTCTGTGACGGGGCAGCCGGGTTCTGTGACGGGGCAGCCGGGTTCTGTGACGGGGCAGCCGGGTTCTGCGGCCGGGCAGCCGGGTTCTGCGGCCGGGCAGCCGGGCTCCGCGACCGGGCAGCCGGGTGCTGTGACAGGGCAGCCGGGCGGCCCTCAGGCCGGACCGCCGCAGCCCGGAGGCCCGCAGTTCGACGGCCCGCAGCCGGTCGGACCGCAGCCCGGGTCCGCGCAGCAGCCGGGTGGTCCGTACGGCGGCTCTTCACAGCCCAGTGGCACGCATGCCGGGGCACCGCAGTCCGCTTCTTCTCAGCCGGGTGGTCCGCGGCCCGGGGGCCCGCAGTCCGGACCCCCTCAGCTGGGCGGTCCGTACGCCGGGCCGTCGCAACCGGGTGGTCCGCCCACCGGGGCTCCGCAGGGCGGATCGCAGCCTGGACCCTCACAGCCCGGCGGATCGCAGCCGGGGTCCGCGCAGCCGGGTGGTCCGCAGGCTGGGCCTCCGCAGAGCGGCTCGCGGTCAGGATCCTCTGTGCCGGGCGGTCCGCAGGGCGGGGTCCAGCAGCCGGGAGGCCCGCAGTCCGGACCGTCGCAGCCCGGCGGCCCCCAGTCCGGCGGCCCGCAGGTCGGGCCCCAGGCCTCGGCACCGCAGTCGGGTGCGCCCCAATCGGGTGCGCCCCAGTCCAGTGGACCGACCGGGGGACCGCCGGTGCGCCCCGGGCCGTTCCCGCCCCGCATCATGCCGCCGGGCGCGCGGCCCAACTACGGCCAGCCGCCGGCCGGCCAGGGCAATCCCGCGGTCAACCAGCCGTCCGGTGCCCATCGCGTGATCAACCAGCCGTCCGGTGGCTACCCGGTGCTGCCGCCGAACGCGGCTCCGCACCCCGGGGGCGGCCCGCACCCTGGCGTCGCTCAGCCGTCCGGCGCACACCGAGTCCTCCCGCCCAACACGGTGCCGCCGAGCGTGGGGCAGCAGTCCGGTGCGCATGGCGTCCTTCCGCCGGGCGTGGGGCAGCAGTCCGGTGCGCATGGCGTCCTTCCGCCGGGCGTGGGGCAGCAGTCTGGGGCGCATGGCGTCCTTCCGCCGGGCGCGGTGCCGCCGAGCGTCGGGCAACAGTCCGGCGCGCACCGCGTCCTCCCGCCCGGAGCCATTCCACCGGGAGTCTCCCAGCCGTCGGGGGCGCATCCGGTGCTGCCGCCGAACGTCGGGCCGGGGCAGCGCCCCGGCCCGCCGCAACCCGGGGGACCGCAGGGCTACCCGGGTCAGGCGCCGTCCACGGGCGGTCCGGTGCCTTCCGGCCGCCCGTCGCAGGGACCGCCGCCGAACGGCTGGGGTCCGAACCAGAGTGGCCGTCCCGCCTCCGCGCCGCCCGACGGCTGGAGCGGCAGGCCGGGCCCCGCGTCCGCGCCGCCCGCAGGCTGGAGCGGCGGGCCGGGCCCCGCGTCCGCGCCGCCACGGAGCGGTACTCCGCGGGCAGGCGGATATCCGCCGCCTCCGGACGGTCCGCGTCCGGGCGGCCCAGGTGGCATGGCCGGACGGCCGGTCTCCGGGCCGGCACATCCGCCGGTGTCCGGACCTGCCGCGCGTCCGGTCTCCGGTCCGGTCGCGCATCCGGTCTCCGCTGCGGAAGGCACCGGCGTCGGCGCGGCTCCCTGGCCCGTCCAGCACCCGCTCAACGCCGCACCGCTGAACGCTGCGCCACCGACCACGCTGCCGACCCACCCGGCGGCCGTCGCAGTCGCACCACCGTCGCGTGTCCCGAGCCGGCCGGTGACCGGGGTGCCCGCGTCCGCGCCGCCCCAGTCCGTGCCGCCGGCCCCGCTCTACGTGCCCGCACCCGATCGTTACCCCGCGCTCGACCCCCCGGAGTCCGACGAGCCACGGCGTGAGCGCGAAGAGCGTCCGAAGAAAAAACGTCAGTCGCGGCGGGTGAAGAGCCGTGCGCCCAAGGGACGCAAGGACCGGCAGGCGGTTCATGAACTCGAGCTGCGCGAGATCGCCGGGCACCTGACCTTCACCCGCAACGACGTCACCGCGTGGTACCACCTGCCCGACATCCAGTGGGCGTTCCGGGCCGACAAGGAGCGGACGTCGATCCTGCTCGGGATCGCGGCGCAGTACGCGGCGCTGGCCGGGTACCGGCTGCACCTGCGCCGGACCAACCGGCCGTACCCGGCCGTCGGCTGGGCGCGCCGGATGGCCGCGCTGACGCCGCACCCGGTGCCCGACGTGTACGGGGCGTCGAGCTGGTCGGACCACCTGGAGGCCGGCCAGCGTCGGCTGCACGCCACCAGCCTCGCCGAGGGCGAGGTCTACCTCGGCGTCGTGTTCCAGCGCCGCACCATGCGTGAGCAGATGATCGAGACGCTCAACGCCCTGCGCAAGCGCGGCTCCGGTAACGCGGAGCGGGCTCGCTTGGAGCAGCTGGTCGGGCGGTTCGACGAGGTGCTCGGTGCGTTCGGCATGCAGGCCCGGCCGGCGACGGCCAAGCAGGTGGAGTGGCTCATCCACCGGTCGGTGGCGCTCTGCATGCCGCCGCCGCCCGCGCTCTCACCAGCCGAGGCCGGCGGCTGGGAGACCGGTGACCTGCTGGCGTTCACCGAGCACACGATGCGCTACCGGTCGCCGTACGGGAGCACGGTCAAGCTGCTCTCGCGGATCGGCGACGAGCACGTCGAACGGCACGTCGCGGTGCTGACGTTCGGGCGCATGGAGGAGCTGACGATCCCCGAGCGGCACGAGCCGTGGTTGCATTTCCACGAGCAGCTGCCGTGGCCGATGGAGCTGTCCAGCCGCGTCGACGTGCTCGGCCAGGGCGACGCGCTGCGCAGCCTGGAGCACAAGCTGCTGACGATCCGGTCGCAGCAGCGCGATTACCACGAGCACGAGATGGACGCTCCGCCCGAGCTGGAGCGGCTCGCGCAGCGGGCGCTGGACATCTCCGACGAGATGTCGACGGGCCTCGACCTGGACGCCGCTCGCGTTCACGGCTGGCACCGGATCGCGGTGGCCGGCCGGACCGAGGAGGAGTGCCTGAAGCGGGTCCGGGCGCTGACCGACCACTACCGTTCGATGCGGATCGCGTTGCAGCACCCGCGTGACCAGCTGCGGCTGCTGGACGAGTTCATCCCCGGGCAGCCGGTCGCCAACACCGGTTACCTGCGGCGGATGCCGGCGAAGTACTTCGCGGCGGCGATCCCTCAGGCGGCTGCCGCGATCGGTGACCGCCGAGGGCCGATCATCGGGGAGACGTGCGGGACCAGCCACCGTCCGGTGATGTGGGACCCGCACTACGCCACCGAGGTGCGGGAGCGCTCCGGTCTGACGGTGTTCGTCGCCGAGCCCGGCGGTGGTAAGTCGACGCTGATGGGCGGTATCGCCTACTTGGCTGCGCGGCGTGGCGTCCAGTGCACGATCCTCGACCCGTCCGGGCCACTGGCCCGGCTGGCGACGATGCCCGAGCTCGCGCCGTACAGCAAGATCTACAACCTGACCCGCGGCGAGCCGGGGACCCTCGCGCCCTACGGGCTGATCCCGACGCCCCGGCGCGAGCACTACCCGGCGGACGACGCCGGTGCCGCCGAGTGGACCTCGGCGGTCGCCGCCGCCCGGGCGGAGCGGAAGGCCCTGGCCACCGACATCTGCATGATGCTGCTGCCGCCGCAGATCCAGCGGGAGCGGTCGTCCCCGATCCTCTTGCAGCGGGCCGCGCGCCAGGTCGAGCCGGAGGAATTCGCGACGCTCGACGACCTCGTCGCCACCGTCGCGACGTTCGGCGACGAGGGTGCGGAGCTCGCCGAGACACTGGGGGACGTTCGGGACATGCCGTTGTCCCGGCTGTTCTTCGGCCGGTCCATCGCGCCGGTCGGGCAGGACGAGGCCGTGCTGACCGTCATCACGATGGCTGGCCTCGCGCTGCCGGACTTGTCGATCGACCGCGAATACTGGCAGCTCGAGGAGCGCATGGCGCTGCCGATGCTGCACCTGGCCACGGCGTTCACCACCCGTCGGGCCTACGGCAAGGCGATGCACGAGCGGAAGCTGGTCGCCCTCGACGAGACGCACTTCCTCGCGGGCTGGGGATCGGGCCGGGCGCTGTTCACCAGGCTCGCCCGGGACTCCCGTAAGTGGAACATCGCGGCGTTGGCGGCTTCGCAGAACCCTGTGGACATTTTGGGGCTTGATGTCCAGAATCTAGTTTCCACGGTTTTCGTGGGGCGGATCGCCGAGGATCCGGAGATTGCGGCTCAGGCGCTCCGTATGCTCGGTGTACAGCGTGGGATCGGGTACGAGAACACGCTGGCACAGTTGTCGGTTGCGGATACTCAGAACGACCAGCGGCTCGGCTACCGGGAATTCGTCATGCGTGACGTAGACGGCCGAGTCCAGAAATTCCGGGCGGACCTGGCCTATGTGCCAGGGCTGCTCGAACACCTTGACACCACCGCCGATCCGCTCGGCGATGTGGGCCGGATATCCGGCCAGGAGGGTGATGCCCGGTGACCCTGCCTTCGGTGGCCTCACGAGCGGGGGTCTCGGATTCGGCGACGCTATTCTCGTCGGGTCCGGTCTCGTCAGCTCTCGTCTCGCCGGATCCGGACGATGCCGTGATCGGTCGCGGTGCGTCGGCCGGGCGGATGGCGGCGTGGTTTTTGACGGTGATGGTGGTGGCGGTGGCGACGCTTTTCGCGTCGCCGGATGTGCGGCCGGCACAGGCCGCCTGCGGTCCGTCCGACCCGGCGGCGTGTCTGCCGAGTAGTAGCGTGGTCGATTGCCTGGATCCCCCCACCCCCGCCATGCCCGACACCGGCGCCACTAGTTTCTTCGTTACTCGACCGGCCGAGATTGACTCTGCCGATTATCAGAAAGCACCGACGTACGATCAGTTTGGCTATGCCGGGCTGCAATACCATACCTACGACCTGGGGTGTGGTCCGGATGGCGCGGTCGCGCCTGATGCCTTGGTTAATACGAGCATTGCGAACATGATGCTCAGTTTTTCGACATTCACGGTTGGCCTGACCAATGCGGTCAGGGAACGTGCGTATGATCCGCAAACAATGTGGGGCTGGACCAACGGCCTTATTGAAGAGGCAAGCAGTGCCCTCTATGAGCGGATCTTTACGACTATTGGTGTTGTAACGGTCGTCATTGTGGGTGCGTGGCTTGTTTGGACCGCTCGTCGTGGCGATATGTCCGATGCGGCGACGCTCGCTGGCTGGGCGCTGCTAGTGATGATCGTTACAACAGCGGTTGCCGCCTGGCCGGTGCGTGCGGCAACTGTAGCGGATAACAGTCTTACAGGTTCGTTGGGAACAGTGAATAGCGCCCTTCATCCGAATAGTTCGGAGAGCTGTGGATCCCGTGATTGCGAGGACACGCGGCGACCTTCCGAGCGCGCGAGTGCGACAGTCACGGATGTCGTTCTATATCGTCAGTGGTTGAGTGGAGAACTCGGTTCGGCCGATAGCGCCACTGCCAAGAAATACGGTAGGTCGCTCTATGAAGCCTCGGCGATGTCATGGGAAGAGGCCGCTGACGCTCGCCAGAGCTCGATCGAGCGCGACCGAATCGTCAAAGAGAAGCAAGAGAAGTGGAAGAAGGTAGCAGCTGATATTAAGAAGGCGGATCCGGATGCCTATGAATACTTGACGGGAAAGCAGGGTAGCGCGCGGATCGGATCTGCGTTCACGTCGATGGTAGCTGCGCTGGTAGTGGCGCCGTTTGATTTGATGGCATCGCTCTTGATCATCATTGCATTCCTGATCATCCGTCTCGCCGTCGCTTTCCTGCCCGCAATCGCAGTAGTCGGTATTCTCCGCCCAGCGTCTGGACCGCTACGCGGGCTGTTTCGGACTGTGGTCGCGGCAATCTTGAACTGCGTCATTTTCGGTGTCGGCGCCAGCGTCTACCTCCTCGCCCTCGAGCTGATCACGAGCACCGCGTCCCTCGCCGGATGGCAACAGATCCTGCTGATCTTCCTCACCGGCCTCGTCATGTGGTTACTGCTCCGTCCCTTCCGCCGGCTCACCTCCCTCGCCGGCGGCAACCCCTTCCACGACCTCGTCGGCGGTCTCGGCGCGGTCCGTCGCCGTGCGTTCGGCGACGCCCGCCAAGCCGGCCTCGTCGCCGCTGGCGCCCTGATCGGCAACCGTGCCGCCGAGGACAACGACGAGCGCCGCAGCGAAGCGCGCCCGGAAACGTGGAGTCGCGACCGCTCGTTCGTCCGCGCCGGCGATGCGCCGCTCGAAGCCGAAACGGCGGGCGCCGGCACGAGAACCCGCCTCACGGACGAGTCGCCGGTCGTCCGTGACGGAGCCGCGGGTCGCCCGGAGACGAGCGGCACCGGTTCGGATCCCTATCCGGGCGGCACCGGTCCGGGTACGACCACCTACACCGGTCCCGGAGCGGACGACGACGTGGTCACACCGGCCGGGTCGCGCCCACCGATGAGGGTGGCCGCCGGTCCGGCGCGTCCGGAGAACGGCGGTGGCTTGGACTACCGCGACCCGTCCTACCCGGTGCGCACCGGCGGCGAGACGATTCCGGTCGAGTCCGACGAGCGCTTCGTCGTCTACCGCCCGGACAGCGGCTACCGGACCGTCGAGCCCGACGTCCGCCCGGAGTCCCGTCCGGCGCCGCGGGAGAGCGCCGACGTCACCGCGGGCAGTCGCCCTGAGTAGGCCCGGGCAGCGAGAGGAGTTCGACGATGTCGCGGCTGCCGGCGGGCGTGTACCTGCGCCGGCCCGGTTACCGGATCCTGTCCGCACTGGTGCTGGCGGTCATCATCGCTGGCATCGTGCTGCTGGCGCGGCTGTTCGGATCGGCGACCGCGCCGGACAACTCACCGGACGTCGCCCCTGCGGTGGAGCCGTCCCGGACGGTGTCGTCCACCGAGGGCGACGACAGCGTCTACAGCAGCGGCTCACCATCGGCCGACGGGGTTCCGTCGGACGCGGTCCGGGCCGGTGACGGGTTCGTGCGCGCCTGGCTCCAGCCGACCGACGGCCGCTCGCAGGAGCAGTGGTATGAGGGCCTGTCCCGTTACGCGCTGCCCGATCTCGCGGAGCAGCTGCGCGACGTCGACCCGACGACGAACCCCGCCACCGCTGTGACCGGTGACCCGAGCGGAACCGTGGTGAGCGAGACCAGCGCCCGCATCGTGGTGCCCACCAACGCCGGCCCCGCGACCACGCTTTGCGTCCTCACCGCGGACGGCTGGCGGGTGGCGACGATCGACCTGGGGGAGTGAGTCACCCCCATGGCTCTCGACCTGCGCCCGGACGCGGCGGACAGCCCCTCGGAAACGGATGAGCGGCCGGGGCGTGTCCGCAAGTTCATCGTCATCGGCATCGCGCTGCTGGCGGTGAGCGCGCTGCTCTGCCTGGGCTTCACGCCGATGGTGTTCAACTCGGTCGTGCAGAGCATGCGCGACTCTGCCGAGAACGCTCAGGAGGGGTGCGGCTCGCTGGGCTTCACCGTCGACGATGACGTCAAGATCGACGGTTTGGCCGCCGACCAGTTGCAGAACGCGACGACGATCGTCGGCGTCGGTCAGAAGATGAAAGTGCCTCCGCGCGGATGGGTCATCGCGCTCGCCACCGCACTCCAGGAAAGCCTGCTCCACAACTACACGGTCGCCACCGACCACGACTCGGTCGGACTGTTCCAGCAGCGTCCGAGCAGCGGCTGGGGTGACGCTCCGGTCGACGCCAACGATCGCCGGACGCCTGTCCAGCGGCTCACCGACCCGCAGTACGCGTCCGCCAAGTTCTACGAGAAGCTCATCCGGACGCCGAACTGGAACGCGCGTCGGCTGGCGGAGGTCGCGCAGCAGGTGCAGATCTCGGCCTTCCCCGAGCGCTACGCCCGTTGGGAAGCGTTCGCGACGCTGCTGGTCAACCGCATCACCAAGGGTGCGGCGAACGGCATCGTGGCAACGGCGGGTGATCCGATCCAATGTGCGGTGCCCGGTCAGGTCACCGGAGCGGGCTGGACGGTGCCCGCGCTGGGCGACGTGGGCAGCGGCTTCCGGACGCCGGAGCGGCCCGGCCACGCCGGCGTGGACATCATTTCCCCGCGGAACACGGTGATCCACGCGGCCAGCGCCGGCATCGTCGTCACGTCGATGTGCAACGCGTCCACCGACAACTGCGACGTCGACGGCAGCCCGTCGATCAAGGGTTGTGGCTGGTACGTCGAGATCGCCCACACCTCGGGGCTGACCACGCGTTACTGCCACATGGTGTCGCGTCCGCTGGTCACGGTCGGGCAGTCGGTGGTGGCTGGGCAGCCGCTCGGGCGAGTGGGGTCGTCCGGAAACTCCTCCGGGCCCCACCTGCACTTCGAGACCCGCATGAACGGCGACGCGGTGAACCCGGTCCCGTTCATGGCCGCCCGGGGTGCCCCGCTCGGCACAACTGACCGGTGATGCGTCAGATGCAACATTGAGCTCGTTCACTACCGGGACTGTGGATCTAACGGTGTTTCCGGCCTAACGGCCGAGCCTTGCTCGGCAGGAAGGCGCGGAGATGACCGCGACACTGGGTGATGTGACCCCGAGGAAGAAGAAGCCCGAACCATCGGCCGAGGCGCAGGCCGCGGCGGACCTGGTGCGTCGGCCCAGGAACAAGGGCTCTCGTTGGCCGGGCCGGACGGGCTGCTCAAAGCGCTGACCAAGACCGTCCTGGAGACGGCGTTGAACGAGGAGATGACCGAACACCTCGGTCACGAGAAAGGCGGCCGGCCCGAACAGCCCGGCGGGAATGTGCGCAACGGCACCCGGCCGAAGACGGTGCTGACCGAGAACACCGGCGAGGTGGAGATCGACGTTCCGCGAGACCGGGCCGGCAGCTTCGAGCCGCAGATCGTGAAGAAACGCCAGCGTCGGTTGTCCGGGGTGGACGAGGTGGTGCTCTCGCTCTATGCCAAGGGTTTGACGACGGGTGAGATCTCGGCGCACTTCGCCGAGATCTATGGGGCGTCGGTGTCGAAGGAGACGATCTCCCGGATCACCGACAAGGTTGTGGAGGAGATGCAGGCCTGGCAGACCCGCCCGCTGGACGAGATTTACGCGGCGGTGTTCATCGACGCCATCCACGTGAAGGTCCGCGACGGGCAGGTCGCTAACCGTCCGTTCTATGCCGCGATCGGCGTCACGTTGAACGGGGAACGCGACATCCTCGGGCTTTGGGCCGGGACCGGTGGTGAGGGCGCGAAGTTCTGGATGGCGGTGCTGACCGACCTGCGTAACCGCGGCGTCAAAGACGTGTTCTTCCTCGTCTGCGACGGCGTCAAGGGGCTACCGGAGGTGGTGACGAACGTCTGGCCCCAGACGATCGTGCAGACCTGCATCGTTCACCGGAGCCGTCAAGAAACAAGTCGTTGCTTGCGGGGGGGTGTCCCTATGGATTTCGTCAAGCGGCGGTCGCTGGTCGGGGTTGGTAGGTGGCGCGGTTGCGGAGCATGGCGTGCAGGACATCGCAGCGGCGTCGGGCTAGGCAGATGAGGGCGGCGTTGTGGCGTTTTCCTTCGGCGCGTTTGCGGTCGTAGTAGGCCCGAGAGTTGGAGTCGGCGAGGCTGGCGAACGCGGCGAGGAAGAACGCTCGTTTGAGGTTCTTGTTGCCGCCTTTGGGCGGGTGTTCGCCGCGGATGCTGGACCCGGATCGTCGGGTGACCGGCGCGAGTCCGGCGTAGGCGGCGAGGTGGCCGGACGTGGGGAATGCGCTGCCGTCGCCGACTTCGAGCAGGATCCGGGCGGCGGTCCTGACGCCGATGCCGGGCATCGAGGTCAGGACCCGGGCGAGAGGGTGGGCATCGAGCCGTTCCTCGACCTGGACGGCCAGTTCAGCGCGTTGGGCCAGGACGGTGCGCAGAGAGTCGGCCAGTTTCGGAAGCACTGTTTCGGCTGCGGCGGCGCCCGGGACGGTGACGGTCTGCTGGTCGAGAGCGGTCAGCAAATCGATCACGAGTTGCTGGCCGATGCGTGGTCCGTGCTTGACAGCGGTGCTGGTTAGGCGTCGGTGGCCGGCTTGACGCAGGCCGGTCGGGCCGCCGAATCGGGACAACAGCTCGAGGACGGCAGGATGGGCGACGCGGGGACCGAGGACACGTTCAGCGGCGGGATGAATCTGGGTGAGCAGCCCGCGGATGCGGTTGCTGATCCGGGTGGCCTCACCGGCCAGGTCGTCGTCGAAGCCGATCAGGACCTCCAGTTCGGCGAGGGCTTCTTCGCCGACGTCGACCCGTCGCAGCGTGTGAGGCATGGTGCGGGCCGCGTCCGCGATGACGTGCGCGTCGCGGGCGTCGGTCTTGGCCTGACCGGGATGTAGGTCAGCGATCCGGCGCATCGCCAGGCCGGGCAGGTAGGCCACGTCATGGCCCTGGGCGCGGGCGACCGCGACCGACAGCGCGCCGATCGACGCCGGCTGATCGACGACCACGAGCACGCGTCCGTGGCGGGCCAGGCGATCGAACAGCTCGATCAGCCGGGCTTCGTCGTTGGGCAGCGGCGCATCGTGCAGCCGCCTCCCGGCCGGGTTCAGCGCGGTGGCGTGGTGGCCGTCCTTGCCGACATCCAACCCGCAGAACACCTGGTAGTCCGGTCTGTCCGAGCTCACGCCCGCCTCTCTCCCGCGCCCCCGGGAACAGGAATAGGTCGCAGGTCAGGCATCGACAGCCGGCAGCCACGTTACGAAGAGACCTACCAAGGAAGCGGTCGGCCGTGTCCCTATCAGCGGTCCGTCGACGCCACCCGGCCTGGTGACAACACCCCCCGGATCATCCCAACGACAGGGGCAGTCAGTCATGCCAGACCGGGCGACCACGAAGTCCCCAACCGGGAACCGCGAGAAAGGTAACGGGGTCCTCGTTGGACCGACATGGCGCTTTTGGAGGGTCTGCGTGCTCAGATCGCGGCGCGGTTGGCGGCGTTGTTGCCGCATCTGAACGAGCGGCAGCGGCGGTTGCTGCTGGGGGTCGAGGCTCGGCTGCTCGGTCACGGCGGGGTCCGAGCAGTGGCCTGGATCGCCGGGGTCAGCGAGACCGCCGTCCGTCGGGGTGTCGCCGATTTGCAGGCCGACGCACTGCCGATCGGACAGGTTCGCCGAGCCGGCGGCGGACGACCTCCCGCCGAGGAGCTTGATCCGGAACTGCTCCCGGCGCTGCTCGGTCTGGTCGAGCCGGACGAACGGGGTGATCCGTGTTCGCCGTTGCGGTGGACGACCAAGTCGCTGCGCAATCTTGCCGCCGAATTGACCCGGCAGGGCCGGGCGGTGTCCGCGATGACGGTCGGCAGGTTGTTGAAGGCCAACGGATTCAGCCTGCAGAGCACCGCCAAGATGCTTGAGGGTGCTCAGCACCCGGACCGCGACGCCCAGTTCCGCTATCTGAACGACCAGGTCAAGAAGCATCAGGCGGCCGGACAACCGGTGATCAGCGTGGATGCGAAGAAGAAGGAACAGGTCGGGCTGCTGCCGATGGCCGGCCGGGAATGGCGGCCGTCCGGGCAGCCGATCCAGGTTGAGGACCACAGCTTCTTCGCCGGTCCGCGCGTGGACACGATCGAGTCCTTGAACGCCCGCTACCGGCGGGCGATCAAAGCCCGCGGTCACTTCCCGACCGAGCAAGCCGCGTTAAAGTGCCTCTACCTGGTCACCCGATCCCTCGACCCGACCGGAACCGGCAGGGCCAGGTGGGCGATGCGCTGGAAACCCGCGTTGAATGCCTTCGCCATCACCTTCGGTGACCGATTCCCGGCCGCCGAGACCTACTGATCAACCCCGCCGGAAACACCGTTGGCGAGACAGTCCCGGGCAGGGCCGCCGGTGTCGAGACCGGCGGCCCTTGTTGGCCTCTGTCATGGAATCCGCGTTGTACGACTCGTGTTCATTGTCCGCCGGAGTGGATTTCGCTGGTCTTCAGGACGCGAGGTATCGCCAGGGTGATGAGGAGGGCGACCGCCGCGAGGCCGGCGCTGAGCAGGTAGGCGTCGCGGAAGCTGGCGTCGCTGTAGAACTGGGTGCCTTTGAGTACGACGCCGCTGCGGGCCATCACGACGAAGATCAGCTGCGCGGTGATCGCGTTGATCAGGCCGTTGATGAGGATGTTCATGCCGTTGGCCATGCCTTGTTCTTCGGGGCTGACGCTCCCGAGGATGAGCAGCGGGACGGCTCCGATGGCCAGGCCGGAGCCGAGACCGAGGACGATTGCCGAGAAGGCGATCTGAGCGATGGTGTGGTGCAGGAAGGCGTAGGAGAGTAGTCCGGCGATGGTGATCGCGGCGCCGGCCCACCATGGTTTGCGGGGATCCCATCGTGCGCTCATCTTGCCGACCAGGAAGCCGGTGGCGAAGAGCAGCGATTGGCCGGCGAGGGTGACCAGGGCGATTTTCGTGCCGCTCCAGCCGAGTCCCGCTGAGACGCCGGGGATGGCTGGGAAGAGCGCGAGCAACGTCAGCACGGTCGCGACCGAGTAGAGGGTGCCCTGCATCAACCCGGTGCCGCCGAGCACGGTGGCCACGTTGCGGCGGGTCAGCATGCGCAGGTCCACCACCGGGTCTGCGGTGCGGCGTTCGACGATCACGAAGGCGACGGTGGCCAGAACGGTGACGGCGAACAGGCCAAGGATGCGCGGGCTGTCCCAGCCCCAGGCCGTCCCCTGTCCGAGGCCGTAGACGAGGCTGACGGTTGCGGCGCCGAGCAGGACCGATCCGAGCACGTCGAAGCGCTGCCCGGTCGGATGGCCCGGCATGTCCGGCAGCGTCGTGAGCAGGGCGAAGGCGACCACGATGCCGGCCACCACGAACCACAGCGGACCGCGGAATCCGAACCAGTCCAACAGGTAGCCCGACAGCAGCGGCACTAGCGCCACGGTGAGGCCAAGGCTGCTGCCGATGAGGCTACTGGCAAGGCCGACGCGCTTGGGCGGGAAGATGTCGCGGGCGGCGGCGAATGCCAGCGCTGCGATCGGGCCGTAACAGCCGGCCAGCGCGCGGCCGACTAGCACCCCGGGGTAGGCCGGAGAGAGCACGACGAGTAGGTCGCCGACCAGGCCGATCGCGGTGATGGCCAGCATGACGCGCTTCTTGCCGTACCGGTCGCCCAGGCGGGCGACGACGGGCGTGAGCACCGTCGCGACGATCGTGTACGCGAGCCCGAACCAGGCGATCTGGGTGGTCTGGAAGTGCTGGGCGATCGCGGCCGAGGTCATACCGGTCGCGACGCCGGCGGCGGTGAGCAGCTGAGCAGGCCAGATCAGGGCGACGAGGAGAAGGGCGAACCGGGCGGTGCCGGTCGAGCCCACGCTGGTGGCTTGTGGCGGCGATTGGGTGGTCATGGCCGAGTCCTGTCATCGAGTTGCCGACGGTGGCAATGCAACGCAGTGAACACTGAACAAAGATTCAAGGTTCATGTGTTCCGGCAATGTAGCCGCGCGACACGTCGGTGTCCAGAGTCACAGCGCGCCGTGGACGAGAACGCCCTGGCCTGCTAGTTTGGCCCAACGTTAAACGTATGTTCCAGATTTAGGTCGCTCGGGAGCCTCCTCGTGCACGCTTATCAAGACCCCGGTATTTCGGTCGCCGCCCGCGTCCAGGACCTGCTCGGACGCATGACGATCGAGGAGAAAGCCGGGCTGCTCTTTCACGCCATGGCCATGCCCGGCCCCGGCGGCGTGCTTCTGGAGCCCGGGCAGGCCGGTGGCCTTCCGGTGGACCGCACCGGCGAGCAGATCTCGGCCGGTCTGTCGCACTTCAACGTGCTCGGCGAGGCAACGCCCCGCGCCATCGCCGTCTGGCACAACACGCTGCAGACGCGGGCCCTCGACACGCGGCTCGGCATCCCGGTGACCCTGTCCTCGGACCCCCGCCACGGCTTCGTCGCCAATCTCGCCACCAGCGCCGCGGCCGGGGGGTTCTCGCAGTGGCCTGAGCCGCTCGGGCTGGCCGCCACCGGTGATGCCGCGCTGGTACGTCGGCACGCCGAGGTCGTGCGCCGTGAACTGGTCGCCGTCGGGATCCGGGTCCTTCTGGGCCCATCGGCCGACCTGGCCAGCGACCCACGCTGGGCGCGCATGCTGGGCACTTTCGGCGCCAACGCCGACCTGGTCGGCGAGCTGACCGTGGCCTACCTCGAGGGCCTACGCGGCGACATCTTCGGGCCGGACTCAGTTGCCGCGATGGTCAAGCACTTCCCGGGCGCCGGACCGCAGAAGGACGGCGAGGACGCCCACTTCCCCTACGGACGCGAGCAGGTCTACCCGGGTGGCCGCTTCGACCTGCACCTGGCGCCGTTCGAGCGCGCGATCGCCGCCGGGGTCACCCAAGTAATGCCCTACTACGGAATGCCGGTCGGCCTCGACGACGTCGAAGAGGTCGGATTCAGCTTCAACCGCGGCATCGTCACCGGGCTGCTCCGCGAGAAGCTCGGCTTCGACGGCATCGTCTGCACCGACTGGGGCTTGGTCACCGACGGGGAGATCTTCGGCGCCCCGATGCCGGCCCGCGCCTGGGGCGTGGAACACCTCGACCGGCACGAACGGATCGCCCGGATCCTGGACGCCGGGTGCGACCAGCTCGGCGGCGAGGCCGCACCCGAACTCGTCGTCGACCTCGTCGCGCAGGGGCGGCTCGCGGAGTCGCGGCTGGACGTCTCGGTGCGGCGGCTGCTGGCCGAGAAGTTCCGGCTCGGGCTCTTCGACGACCGTCGATTCGTCGACGTCGACGCAGTCGACGACCTGGTCGGCACTCCGGCCGCGCGGGCCGAGGGCCTGGAGGCCCAGCGGCGCTCGATCGTGGTTCTCACCGGCGAGACACTGCGGTCGGATCAGACGGTTTACGTCGAAGGCGCCGACGCCGAGATCGTCGCCGAGTACGCGACTGTCACCACCGACCCCAACGCGGCCGACGTCGCGATCGTCCGGATCGATGCCCCGTTCGAGCCGCGCACCGCCGGGTTCGAGAACTTCTTCCACGCCGGCTCGCTGGAGTTTCCCGCTGATGTGGAGCACCGGCTCCTCGACCTCGCCGCGCGGGTCCCGGTTCAGCTCTGCGTCTTCCTCGACCGGCCCGCCGTCCTGACCCCTCTGGCCCGCACGGTCGCCGGCCTGGCCGCCGACTTCGGGGCGAGCGACGAGGCGCTGCTCGACGTGCTCTTCGGCCGCACCGCCCCCGGTGGACGTCTACCGGTCGAGCTGCCCTCCTCGATGCAGGATGTGCGGCGCCAGCGCGAGGACGTGCCGTCCGACGCCATCGATCCGTTGTTCGCGCGGGGTGCCGGGCAGATCTGGCAGGCTCGCTTCATCCGGCCGGCCCAGCCACCAACCGCGGGGATCGACGGGCCCGCCATCGCGTTCAGAGGCCGGTTCACCGTGCACCGCGCCAGCCTTGTCGCGGCCTGGCTGCACGTCACCGCGCACGGCGTCTACGAGCCGTACCTCAACGGCACCCGGATCGGCGACGACGTCCTCGCACCCGGCTGGAGCAGCTACCCGCACCGCCTCCGCTACGCCACCCACGACGTGCTCCCGCTGCTGGCCGACGGACAGAACGTGCTCGGCGCGCTGGTCGCCGACGGCTGGTACCGCGGGCGCGTCGGCTTCGACGGCGGCAAACGCGACGTCTACGGCGACACGGTCGGCCTGTTCGCCCAGCTCGAATTTATCGATGCCGACGGCACCCGAACCGTCGTCGGCACCGGCCCGGACTGGGAATACGGACCAAGCCCCATCACCCGGACCGGCCTCTACGACGGCGAGCACCACGACGCCCGCATCCCCCTCCACTGGACCGGCGGCGACTGGCAACCGGTCACCACCGACCCCGCGCCACCGCGCAACCTCGTGACGCCCGACGGGCCGCCGGTGCGCCGGATCCAGGAACTCGCCCCGGTCGCCGTACGGGGCAGCATCTACGACTTCGGACAGAACCTGGTCGGCCGGGTCCGCCTCACCGTCACCGGCCCCGCCGGCGCCACCGTCACACTCCGCCACGCCGAGGTCCTCGACAACGGCGACCTGGGCATCCGCCCGCTCCGTCAAGCCGCCCAAACCGACACCTACGTCCTCGCCGGAGACGGCACAGAGGTCTGGGAACCACGCTTCACACTGCACGGCTTCCGCTACGTCCAGGTCGACGGCGACCTCACACCGGACGCGCTGACCGCGATCGTCGTGCACAGCGACATGCCCCGCACCGGCTGGTTCGACTGCTCCGACCCCGACGTGAGCCGCCTGCACGAAAACGTCGTATGGAGCATGCGCGGCAACTTCGTCGACCTGCCCACCGACTGCCCGCAACGCGACGAACGCCTCGGCTGGACCGGCGACATCCAACTCTTCGCCCCCACCGCCACCTACCTCTACGACTGCACCGGACTGCTCCGCTCCTGGCTACGGGACCTCGCCGCCGAGCAGTACCCCGACGGCAACGTCCCCCTCTTCGTCCCGACCCTGAACTACGACCGCTGGCCACCACAGTTCATGGCCGCCTGGGGCGACGCCGCCGTCGTCGTGCCCTGGACCCTCTACCAGGCCACCGGCGACGACCAAGTGCTCCGCGACCAGCTGCCCAGCATGCGCGCCTGGGTCGACGGCGTCGAAAACCTCTGCGGACCCACGCTGACCTGGCCAGAAGGAATGCAACTCGGCGACTGGCTGGAACCCGCCTCCCCACCGGACGCACCCTGGCAGTCCAGCACCGACTACCGCCTCGTCGGAACCGCCTCCTTCGCCCACTGCGCCGACCTACTCAGCCAGATCCACGACGCACTCGGGCTGCCGTCCCGCTACGGAGCGCTCGCCGAAGAGATCAAAACCGCCGTCCGGGATGCCTACGTGACCCCGGACGGGTTGCTCACCAGTGACTCTCAGACCGCCTACGCCCTGGCCATCGGCTTCGGGCTGCTCGACGGCCCGGACCGGCAGCGGGCCGGAGACCGTCTCGCCGAACTCGTCCGGAAGAACGAGTACGCCATCGGCACCGGATTCGTCGGCACACCCCTGGTCTGTGCGGCCCTCACCGAGACCGGCCACGTCGACGACGCGTACCGAATGCTGCTCCGCCGCGATTGCCCGTCCTGGCTCTACCCGGTCACCATGGGCGCCACCACCGTTTGGGAACGCTGGGACAGCCTGCTCCCCGACGGCCGCATCAACCCCGGCGAGATGACCAGCTTCAACCACTACGCACTCGGCGCCATCGCCGACTGGCTCCACCGCACCGTCGCAGGCCTCGCCCCCGCCGCGCCCGGCTGGTCCCGGCTGCTGATCCGCCCCCAGCCACCCGCCGGAGGCGAATTGACCTGGGCCAGCGCCCGGCACCTCACCCCCCACGGGCCGGCTGAGGTTCGCTGGGATCTCGACCAGACCACCCTGAGGGTGGACGTCCTGGTGCCCGACGGCGTGAGCGCCCGCCTCGAACTGCCCGGTGCCGAACCGGAGGAGGTCGGGCCAGGCCGCCACCACCGACTCGCACCGTTTACGGTCGGAGCGTGAGCGCCGCGCAGACCCGCAAACGCAGCCCCCGCGGCCCCTACGTGCCCGGCCGCGAAGCCCAGCGGGTAATACTCGACGCCGCCCGCGCCGTCTTCGCCGAGCGCGGCTACCGCGGCGGCGTCCTCCGCGACGTCGCCGAACGCGCCGGCGTCAGCGCCGGCAACATCATCCACCACTTCGGATCCAAAGAAGGCCTCCTCGTCGCGCTCCTCGAAGAACGCGACATCGGCAGCAACCTCGGCCCACAGCCCCAGGCCGGGGACGACTTCATCCAAGGACTCCGCGACCTGGTCCGCCGCAACTCCGCCGACCCGGGCATGGTCCGGCTCTTCGCCACCCTCGCCGCCGAAGCCACCGAAGCAGACCACCCCGCCCACCAGTTCTTCCGCGACCGCTACGCCATGGTCCAGGCCGCGGTCACCACCGGCGTCGAAGCCGCCCGGCACGCAGAAACGCTGCCCGACGGGCCACCTGCCGAACAGATCGCAGCGGGACTCATCGCAGTGATGGACGGCCTGCAGACGCAGTGGCTCCTCAACCCCACGTTCGACATGGTCCGCGCCTTCGACGCCCACCTTCGCGCCATCGGCGCTCATCTCAACGACCACGCCTGAAGCCGTCAGAAGCCCACCAAATCCTCTGGCGTGTACCCACCGACGCCGAGGTCTGCTCCCCTCCCGAGCAAGCCTTCGGGGTCGTCAGCTCGCCCGCCACCACGAGCAGCCACGGCTGCCGCGCCGCAGGAAGAGCTTTCCCGCCGACCCGAAACCTGTCGTTGACGATCTAGCGCGGTTGCGGCAGCCGTACTGGTGACCCCGAAACATCCGCAACTGCCGCGTCCTGCGTTCCACGCGACTCCACGGCCCTTGGGGCAGCGTCGAGGGCCCTCGCAGGCACACCGCGATCAGCGTCGAGGTCTTGGCCTACGCCCCGCCGTCAGCGGTCGGGCCCGCACGGGGCGCTGGCCTCGCTAGGGGACCGCCCCAGGCGAAGCGGCCGGGCCGGGCTGCACGTGCCAGGCCCGCCGAATACCGCACGGTTCGAATATTGCTGTCTACCAGCACCGCCAGTGATCGTGTAGGTTCCCGCGCCGTTGTGACGCCGGGGTGACTGCGGACCCCACGGTCACGACGACCGCGCTGAGCAGGTAAAATGACTGACTAGGTGTGCCGGGAAGTCTGGTCGGCGATGTCCGACCCGACCCCACACCCCCGGGAGGCGCCGTGCGCCCGCTCTCCGACAAGCCCCGTCTACTGGCGCGTGGTTCCTGGCCGGAGGCTCGGCGGGTCGCCGCCGTTCTGCGCCGCGAAACCGTCGGGGGTGCGCTGCTGCTCGCTGCAGCCGTCGTGGCGCTGATCTGGGCGAACTCGCCCTGGTCGGGTGGCTACGAGTCGCTGCGTGACGCGCGTTTCGGGCCGGAGAGCCTGCATCTGGACCTGACGATGGGCCATTGGGCCGCCGACGGGCTGCTGGCGATCTTCTTCTTCGTCGCCGGCCTGGAACTCAAGAGGGAGTTCGTCGCCGGTGACCTGCGCAGTCCTGCGCGGGCCGTGGTGCCGATCGCTGCCGCTGTCGGTGGGGTGACGCTGCCGGCGCTCTTCTATGTGGCGATCAACCTGTTCGGCGGCGGTTCGCTCAGGGGGTGGGCGATCCCGACCGCTACCGACATCGCGTTCGCCCTGGCCGTTCTCGCGGTGATCAGCAGTCACCTGCCTTCGGCTTTGCGGACGTTCTTGCTGACGTTGGCGGTTGTGGACGATCTGATTGCGATCCTGATCATCGCGGTTTTCTTCACCCAGACCTTGGACGTACTCCCCCTGATGGGTGCGCTGGTTCCGCTCGGTCTGTTCACCCTGCTAGTCCAGCGACGCGTCCGCTCCTGGTGGGTCCTCCTGCCGCTGGCGATGGCGACGTGGGCGCTGATGCACGCCTCCGGCGTCCATGCCACCGTCGCGGGGGTCCTGCTTGGTTTCGCCGTGCCGGTCATGCGCAGCCAGAAGGCCGGCGGCCCGGACGCCGGGGCCGGGTTGGCGGAGCATTTCGAGCATCGTTTCCGGCCAATCTCGGCCGGGGTGGCGGTGCCGGTATTCGCGTTCTTCTCCGCCGGCGTCACCGTCGGTGGTCTGTCCGGTCTCGCAGCGGCCCTGGCCGACCCGGTCGCGGTCGGCGTCATCACCGGTCTGGTGGTGGGCAAGGCGATCGGGATCTCCGGCACGACATGGCTGGTGGCCCGGTTCACCCGCGCCAGCCTCGATGAGGGCCTGGCCTGGGTCGACGTCGTCGGGCTGGCCGTCCTGGCCGGAATCGGATTCACCGTCTCGCTTCTGATCGGCGAGCTCGCGTTCGGTGCCGGCAGCGAACACAATGAGCACGCCAAGGTCGCTGTCCTCACCGGGTCGCTGCTCGCCGCCCTCCTGGCGAGCGTGATCCTGCGCGCCCGTAACCGCGTGTACCAGCGCCTCGCCCAGGAGGAGCGCGTTGATGCCGACGCTGATGGCGTCCCCGACGTCTATCCGCGGCCGGAATAGCCCTCTTCCCGGCCACCGCGGGTAGGAGTACCGTCACTTCCGGTGCGCCGGGAAGTCTGGTCGGCAACGTCATATCCATGCCGACCGGAAGGTTCCGGCGATGACTGTTTCCGCCGTGCGCACCCAGGGCCTCAGCAAGCTTTACGGCTCCACGACCGCCGTCGAGGACCTCACGATCGACGTCCCTGCCGGTGAGGTGTTCGGTTTCCTCGGCCCGAACGGCGCCGGGAAATCCACCACGATCCGGCTGCTCCTGGGTCTCGCTGCACCCACCAGGGGCCGGTGCTGGTTGTTCGACGTCGACAGCCGGGATGTGGCCACCGCCCACCAGCGGGTCGCCTACGTGCCGGCGGACGTCGCGCTCTGGCCGCGGCTGACCGGCAAGGAGATCCTCCACCTGCTCGCCGCCATCGGGCCGGGCACCGACACCGCGTACCGGTCCGAGCTGGTCGACCGGTTCGAGGTCGAGGTGTCCAAACGGGCCGGTGCCTACTCCACCGGCAACCGGCAGAAGATCGCACTGGTCGCCGCGTTCGCCACCCGCGCGCCGCTGCTGATCCTCGACGAGCCCACCAGCGGCCTGGATCCGCTCATGGAACGCGAGTTCCGCCGCGCGGTCGCCCAGGCCCGAGACCGCGGCCAGTCCGTCTTCCTCAGTTCACACCAGCTCGCCGAGGTCGAAGCGGTCTGTGACCGGGTCGGGATCCTCCGCGGCGGGCGTTTGGTCGAGACCGCTACCGTCGCCGACCTGCGCCGACTGCACCGGTCGGAGGTCACCGTCACCTACACCGGCACGATGCCCGACCTCGATCTTGTGCCCGGCGTGGAGAGCATCGAGTTGCTCGGTGAGGGGCGGCTGCGGTTCGCGCTGACCGGCCCACCCAGCCCCGCGCTGCAAGCGCTTGCCCGCGTCGATGTCGCGGCGCTGAATGTCCGGGAGCCGAGCCTGGAAGAGATTTTCCTCGACTACTACGGTGAGGTGGCCCGATGACCACCACGCTCACTGTTCCCACCGCCACGATCGGGACCGGTCGCGTGCGCGCCGCTCGCGCCCTCACGGGCCTGGCAGCCCGGCAGATCCGCTTCGGTGCAGTGGTCGTCGTGCTGGTCGCGGCGGGCATGACCGCGTTCGTCGCCGCGACCGCCGGCACCCTCCTCGCCGAGCGAGAAGGCGTCGAGTCGCTGCGCGCGCTGGCCGGCAATCCCGCGATCCGGACGCTGTTCGGCGAACCGATCAGCCTGGACACCGTCGGCGGGTTCACCGTCTGGCGCACGGCAACGCCGCTGGCCGTGATCCTCGCGGCGTGGGTAAGCGTTACGGCCACCCGCATCACCCGCGGCGAGGAAGACGCCGGCCGCTGGGGCCTCCTGCTCTCCGGCCGCGCGCCGATGCGGCGGGTCCTCGCCGGGCATCTCGCCGTGCTGATGGTCGTGCCGGTCGCCGGCGGTGCAGCGGTGACGGCGACCCTCGCGGCCAGCGGCGCCGGCGGCCGGGGCGCGGCTGTTCACGGCGTCGGTCTGGCCGCGCTCGGCGCGTTCTTCGCCGGCACCGCGGTGCTGGCGGCACAGGTCTTCGCCGCCCGCTCGGCGGCTACCGGCACCGCGGTCGGTGTGCTCGGTATCGCCCTGCTTCTGCGCATGGTCGGCGACGGCGTGGAAGCCATCGGCTGGCTGCGTTGGCTTTCCCCGCTCGGATTGCTGGAACTCTCCGGTCCTTATGGCCGGGACAGGTGGGCGCCGCTGCTGGTTCTGCTGATCGCGTCGGTGGCGCTCTACGCGGCAGCGTTCGCTGCCGCCGGACGGCGGGACGTCGCTGCAGGCCTTGTGGCGTCCCGCTCGGTTCGCCCGGCCCGGCTGAGACTGCTCGGCTCGGTGGAGGGCTTCGCGTTGCGGCGTCTGTTGCCCGCCTTGGCCGGGTGGGCTCTGGCGCTCACGGCGTACTTCCTGCTCATCGGTTTCACCGCGCAGACCACGATCGACTTCCTCACCGACAACCCCACGTTCGCCGACCGGGCGTCCGGTGCCGGTTTCGAGCTGGCCTCGGTGAAGGGTTTCGCCGCCACCCTCTTCGCGATCCTCGCCTTGCCCGTCGGTGGCTTCGTCGCGGTCCGGATCGCTGCCTTCGCCGAAGAAGAACACGCCCGGCGCGTCACGCTCCTGGCCACCGCACCGATCATCCGGCTTCGCCTGCTGAGTGCCGAAATCGCCGTCACCGCCGCCGGTGCGGTCCTCCTCTGCCTCACCGCGGGCGTCGCGACCTGGCTCGGCGTCCTTGCGGGCGGCAACCGCGCACTCTCCTTCACCGGCGCCCTCGCCGGAACCCTCAACACGTTGCCGATCATCGCGCTCTGCCTCGGCGCCGCCGTCCTCGCACTCGCCTGGGTACCCCGTGCCGTCGCGGCACTCGGCGGGTTGCCCGCCGCCGGCGGATTCCTCTGGCTCACCCTCGCGCTCGACGCTGAAGCTCCCGCGTGGATCGTGAACCTCTCCCCGTTCGCGCACCTCGCATCAGTGCCCCTCACCGGCGTCCACTGGACCGCCACAGCTGTCATGACAGCGCTCGCAGCCCTTGCTGTGATCACGGGAGCCGCTGGATATCAGCGTCGCGACCTCCGCGGTTGACGCCGAGAAGCCTGCAGGTCCGGCGCCTGGGTCTCGACGAGTTCGAGATCCACCCGACGCCCGCGCTGGGGAAGAACGGAATGCCACCGCGGACCAGCACCGGGTATCCCTGACGCGGTATTCGTCGATCAGATCCAACGCCGCAGCCGCAGCCTCGGCGGCGAGAGTCGCGCAGCCGAGCGCGATGTCGCTCCGACCTCTCGGTTCTCTTCGAGGGAGAGGCGGAAGACCTTGTCGTCGGGAACCGTCCAGTCGAAGCCGCCGTCCGGCCCGACGATGTAGCCGTCCACAGAGACGGCCATCGAATAGGTCACGCTGTGCACCAGAAGTCCTCCTCGTCAGGCGTTCAGGGCCGCACACCACAGGCCTCATAGGGGCTCGCGGGCTACGGCCTCCGAGCGAGACGGACGCCCACGACGGTGAGCAGCAGGACGTAGGGCGCCCACCCGAACCGTTCCCACGGGCTGGACGACGCCAGGTTCATCAGCGTCCCGAGTGCGGTGATGCCCACCAGGACCCAGGTCAGCCGCCGGCCTCCGGCTCGCGGGAAGCGACTGATCACGCCTCCGCGGCTGAGTGCGTGGAGGGCTGCGAGGATCCAGAAGACGGCGGCGAACGTGCTGACCAGGCGAAGGCTCGGGGCTAGCCGGCCGGTGTCGGCGCCGCCGAACGCCGCGGCGCCGAACGGCGCGCCGAGAGCGAGCGCTACCTGGAAGAGGCTGACGACGAGGAACCCGCAGGCAAGGACGGTGGCGAGCCGCCGGGTGTGCTGCGTGACCGCATCGTCGGCGGGAGCCGGGGACGGCGTCGGAACGGTCGGGGTCGACGGGCGTGACGTCACGGGTTCTCCTCGGCGGGAAGGTTCGCAAGTGCGGCCAGGGTCTCGTCGGCCCAGGCGATCGTCGCTCTGGCGGCGTGCTCGCCGGCGGAGACGGTGAGGAGCCAGTACGGACTGTCGGCGGTGTTCTGCTGGTCGTTCCGCAGTTCCTCACGCACGGCCGACATGTGGGCCAGTTGCTCCACCGCCCGTCGGCGCGCGGCCTCGACGAGGTCCCGGCAGGCTTCGGGGCCCAACTGGCGTCCGAAGAAGAGGCGGAGAAGCAGTCCGTTGCGTGGCCGCGCGGGTTGTTCGGGCTGGGCGAGCAACTCCCGCAACCGGGCGGTCCCGTCGCCGGTGATCGCGAACGTGGAGGAGCCGGTGCGCTCGGCTCCCCGTCGCTCGACCAGTCCCTGTCGCTCGAGCTCGGCCAGCGTCGGGTAGATCTGGCCGAAGCTCTCGTTCCAGAAATGCCCGAGTGTGTTCTGTATTTCGCTCCGCAGGGCGTAACCCGTCATCGGCATGACGCTCAGCGCGCCGAGCACCGCAGTCTGGGTTTGGTCGCCACGTGCCATCATGCCTCCAATGTATCTCCTAGATACCTATCTAGAAGATACATTGGTCGTCAACGGGTGGTGATGGTGGCTCGATCAATCCGCGCAGGTCACAGACGACCGTCCCGACCCCACTGGATGGACCCGCGAATGAACTATCGTCGACGGTGGCTGTCAGGTAGCCACCGGTCCGCGGAAATGGGCACAGCCCACCTGAATTGCGAGTGACCTGGCAGTGCCCTCCTTTCGGCCTGACAAGCGGACATCAGGCACACGAGAGGAGGCCCCGTGCCCTCGCGCTTGCCCCGTCACCCCCATCTCGACGTCCTCCGCCGCGAAGCTCGAACTCTGCAACGTGCGGCCCGTTCCGGCGACCCCGCCGCGCTCGCCCGTGTTGGCGAGCACCACGGGCGACCGGCGACCCCCGAGTTCCCCCTCGCTGCCGCGCAGCTAGTCGTCGCTCGCGAGTACGGATTCGCCAGCTGGCCACGGCTGCGTCGGTACGTCGATGTGGTGACCGACTACGGCTGGGACGGCGCGGTCGCGTCGGTACCGGCTTCCAATCCGGCGGACGAATTCTGCCGGCTAGCGTGTCTGACCTACACCGACGACGATGGGCCGCACCGATGGGCGGCCGCCGCGCGCCTACTCGCGGAGCAGCCGGAGTTGACCCGGACGCACATCTGGGCGGCGGCAGCGGCGGGTCGGCCCGCGGACGTCCGCGCGTTTCTGGCCGGCGATCGGAGTTTGGCGCGTGCCCGTGGCGGTCCGTTCGGTTGGCGGCCGCTGTGTTATCTGACCTATTCGCGTACCGATGCCCTGGACGCGGTGGCGGTCGCAGGCGAGTTGCTGGCCGCCGGCGCTGACCCGGGCGAAGGCTTTCTATTCACCGGCCAGCCCTACACGTTCACGCCGCTCACGGGCGTTCTCGGCGGTGGTGAACGGAGTCAGCCGCGGCACCCTCGCTGGCGGCAGCTGGCCCGGCTGCTGCTCGATGAGGGCGCCGATCCCAACGACGACCAGGCGCTGTACAACAACATGTTCTCGCCCGCGAACGACCACTTGGTGCTGCTCTTCGAGTACGGCCTCGGCCATGCCCGCAGCGAGAGCTGGAGCGCGCGCCTGGTAGCCAGCCCGGGCCACATGCTCCGCACCCAACTGCGCTGGGCGGTCGAGCACGATCAGCTCGACCGCGTGCGGCTGCTGACCGTGCACGGTGTGAACATCGACTCACCGTACGAGGGCGACCGGCCGGTCTGGGCCGCCGGCGACGGGCGGACGCCGATCGAGCTCGCGCTGCTCTACGGCAACACCGAGATCGCGGACTACCTGCTCGCGCATGGCGCTCGGCCACCGCGGCCGGACCCGGTCAGTGAGCTGATCGCAGCGGCGTTTCGCGCCGACCGTGCTGCGGTGCAGTCCGTTCGCGACCGGAACCCAGGTGTCTTGGAGGAGACTCTGCGTGCCCGCCCGGGCCTCGTCGTCTGGGGCGCGGCGCAGGCGCCGGCCGGGGTGGTCGAGTTGCTTGTCGAACTCGGCTTTGGCGTAAACGCGCTGGGCCGCGCGGACGCGCCGGTCGAACAGGAATGGGAGACCGCGCTGCACCACAGCGCGGGCGAGGGCGACGTCGATCTCACCCGGCGGCTGCTTGCGCTGGGTGCGGACCCGCTCGTCCGCGATCGGCGATTCGACGCCACTCCGCTGGACTGGGCCCGGCATCTCCACCAGGAAGCTACTGCCCGGCTGCTGGAGGCGCCCGGCTCAGCGTCCGATCAATAGATGGGGCCGGTCAGCTTCTCGCCCGGGCCCTGCCCGGGCGGGTCGGGAATGACCGACGACTCGCGGAAGGCGCGCTGCAGACTGGACAGCCCGTCGCGGAGCGGCGCGGCGTGGGCGCCGAGGTACTCCACGGACGCGGTGACGAGGCCCGCGAGCGCGGTGATCAGGCGGCGGGCCTCGTCGAGGTCACGGTGGGGCGAGCTGTCCGGGTCATCCGACGCCAGGCCGAGGCGCTCCGCGGCGGCGCTCATCAGCATCACGGCCGCGCGGCTGATCACCTCGACGGACGGGATCTCCGCGAGGTCCCGGATGTCCGGTTCGAGGGAATGCACATCGTTGGCTGGGTGTTCAGAACTCATGCCTGGTACCCTGGCAGAACGACCAGCCGTCCGCGCAGCGGGTGGCAGCCAAGAGGAGCCCCGCTCCCACCCGAGCAGCCGAGAGGCGGCAGGGTCCGGTCATCGGCGGCAGCTGTCGCCGGAGCGGCATTGCCGCTGACCGGTCGAGTGGGCCCCAGCGTGCGCTGGGGCCTTTCGTGTTGTGGGGTTCCACCGGGCATGGTCAATGACTAGAAGTACGTCCGAGGAGGTCCCATCAGCGTAGAGCTGCGTGTGAACGACCAGATCCGTGCCCGCGAGGTACGTCTCGTCGGTCCGGAAGGGGAGCAGGTCGGCATCGTTCCGGTTGCCGAGGCCCTGCGCCTCGCCCAGGACACCGACCTGGATCTGGTCGAGGTCGCGCCGACCGCGCGACCGCCCGTCTGCAAGCTCATGGACTATGGAAAGTTCAAGTACGAGAGCGCGCAGAAAGCACGGGAGGCGCGGCGTAACCAGAGCCTCACCGTGATCAAGGAAATGAAGCTTCGGCCGAAGATCGACCCGCACGACTACGAGACCAAGAAGGGTCACGTCGTGCGCTTCCTCAAGGCCGGCGACAAGGTCAAGATCACGATCATGTTCCGTGGCCGTGAGCAGAGCCGTCCCGAGCTGGGTTTCCGGCTTCTCAAGCGGCTCGCCGACGAGGTGACCGAGCTCGGCTTCGTCGAGTCGGCTCCCCGTCAGGACGGCCGCAACATGATCATGGTGATGGCTCCGCACCGGGCTTTGAAGACCGTTGGCCAGCGCGGCCAGGGGGATGAAGCAGAAACAGACGCCCCCGCGGACGTCTGACGCGTGACGGGCGGCGCGGCACCCGGAGCACGGGCGCCGCGCCCCGGTACGTCCTGAGTAGGTACATCAACAAGGAAAACTGATGCCGAAGAACAAGACCCACAAGGGCACCGCCAAGCGCGTCAAGCTGACCGGTACCGGCAAGCTGCGTCGCCAGAAGGCGAACCGCCGCCACCTGCTGGAGCACAAGTCCAGCACCCGGACCCGGCGGCTGGACGGCACGACCGACTTCGCGCCGACCGAGACCAAGCGCATCAAGCGGCTGCTCGGTATCTGAAGTCCCGCAGTAATTTCGTTGACCACTGATCGTCGCCGCCCGATACCGGGGTCCGGACGACGACCGCAAGAAGGACAGGTGTACCCGTGGCACGCGTGAAGCGGGCGGTCAATGCCCAGAAGAAGCGCCGGACCACCCTCGAGGCCGCGAAGGGTTACCGCGGCCAGCGCTCGCGGCTCTACCGCAAGGCCAAGGAGCAGCTCCTCCACTCCGCGACCTACTCCTACCGCGACCGCAAGGCGCGCAAGGGTGACTTCCGCCAGCTGTGGATCACTCGCATCAACGCTGCGGCGCGGGCCAACGGCCTGACGTACAACCGCTTCGTCCAGGGCCTGCGTCTCGCCGAGGTCGAGGTTGACCGGAAGGTCCTCGCCGACCTCGCCGTCAACGACGCCGCTGCGTTCGCCGCGCTGGTGGCCGTGGCCAAGGCCGCGCTGCCCGAGGACACGTCGGCTCCGCGTGAGGACGCGGCCTGACCAGGTCTGCTGATCGTTTGACGCGACCCGAGGATCCGCCGCTCGCGAGTGGTCGGACTCCTCGGGTCGCTGCTGCTCGGCGTCTGACGCGCCGGTCGCGGCGGGATTCTGTCCGGCAGTTCCTGGCCGAGGGTCCACAGGCCGTGCGGGAGGCGCTGGCCCTCGATCCGGACGCCCCCGGCGCGCCGTCGATGGTCTTCGGGACCGTTCCGGCGCTTTCGCGGTACGCGGACCTGGTCGCGGGCGCTTCGGTGCCGGTGATCGCCGTTGACGACGCGGGCATGGCCGGGCTGTCGGAGACCGTCTCGCCGCAGGGGCTGGTAGCGGTGTGTTCGTTCCTGGACGTGCCGCTGTCGGCCGTCTCGGGATCGCTGGTGGCCGTGCTCGCGGAGATCCAGGACCCGGGGAACGCCGGGACCGTGCTGCGGACGGCCGACGCGGCGGGTGCGAGCGGCGTCGTCTTCACCGACGGCAGCGTCGATCCTTACAACGGCAAGTGCGTCCGGTCGTCGGCCGGGAGCCTGTTCCATCCGCCGGTCGTGCGGGGGGTTTCTGCGCCTTCGGCGATTGCCTCGCTTCGCTCGGCAGGCCTGCGGGTGCTGGCGGCCGACGGGTACGGCGAGGCCGATCTCGACGACTTGGCGGACGCCGGGGAGCTGGGCAAACCGACCGCATGGGTGTTCGGCAACGAAGCGCGGGGGTTGCCGCCGGAGCTCGCCGAGCTGGCGGACCGGCGGGTGCGGATCCCGATTCACGGCCGCGCGGAGAGCCTGAACCTGGCCGCTGCGGCGGCGGTGTGTCTGTACGCGTCGGCGCGTGCCCAACGCCGGTAGGGGTTTGAACGGTGTTCACAGCGGTGGCCGGATCTGGCCGCGAAGCGGTCTGCGGGTGCGGGCAGCGGTTGCTGGACCTGACCGCGGAGCGGTCTGCGCGTTCGCATGCACAGCGGTCGCGCTCCGTGAACACGGATGCGGCGCGGCCGATCGCGGTCGCCAGCGGCGTCGATGTCGTGTCGGACGGATCCGCTAGAGTTTTCCCATCACGACCACTCGGGTCGCGCGGTACGAGGAGGGGCGAGCGGTGCGCCACCGGCACGAGTTTCGTCGGCCCGCCGGTAGGGCCTGAGCGCTCCGAACGCCGGCGGGCTGCGGCTGAGCCGCCCGACTAGTAGACCGTGGTCACCTCGCGCGCGCCGTGGCGTCTGCCCGCGCGTGCGTTCAGTCGGAGGACGGAACCCCACCGCATGTCTGGACCCAACGACGTGTACGACCCCAAGCAGGTCGCCCTGCTGAGCGCGGAGGCACTCGGCGACACCACGCTCGACGCCGAGAAGGCGTTCGCGGACGCCGTCGACCTGGATGCGCTGCACGCCGCGAAGAGCGCCCACCTCGGCGACCGCGCTCCGGTTTCGCTGGCCCGCCGCGAGCTCGGCGCGCTGCCGCCGCAGGCCCGCGCCGACGCGGGCCGCCGGGTGAACGAGACCCGCAAGGCCATCCAGGCGGCGTACGACGCCCGCGAGGCAGTGCTGGTCGCGGAGCGTGACGAGCGTGTGCTCCGCGAAGAGACCGTCGACGTGACGCTGCCGTTCGACCGGCGCCCACGCGGAGCCCGGCACCCGATCGCGGCGCTGATCGATCGCGTCAGCGACCTGTTCATCGGCATGGGCTACGAGATCGCCGAGGGCCCCGAGATCGAGGCCGAGTGGCTCAACTTCGACGCGCTGAACATCGCGCCCGACCACCCGGCACGCACCATGATGGACACGTTCTTCGTCGAGCCGCCCGAGGGCGGGCTGGTGCTCCGCACGCACACCTCGCCGGTCCAGGCCCGCGTGATGCTCGAACGGCGGGAACCCCCGATCTACATCGCCGCGCCCGGCCGGGTGTTCCGCACCGACGAACTCGACGCGACGCACACCCCGGTGTTCAGCCAGGTTGAGGGCCTCGTGATCGACAAGGGCATCACGATGGCGCACCTCCGCGGCACGCTCGACCACTTCTCCCGGGCGATGTTCGGGCCGGAGGCGGTCACCCGCTGGCGGCCGTCTTACTTCCCGTTCACCGAGCCGTCCGCGGAGTTCGACGTCTGGTTCCCGCACGCCAAGGGCGGTCCGCGGTGGATCGAGTGGGGCGGCTGCGGCATGGTCAATCCGCGCGTGCTGATCGCGTGCGGCATCGACCCCGACGTCTATACCGGCTTCGCGTTCGGCATGGGCTTGGAACGGGCCCTGCAGTTCCGGCACGAGGCCACTGACATGCGGGACATGGTCGAGGGCGACGTCCGGTTCTCGACCGCTTTCGGGATGGAGATCTGATGCGCGTCGCGCTGTCCTGGCTCGGCGAGTACCTCGACGTTGCGGGCCGCTCGGTCGAGGAGATCGACGCCGCTTTTGTCCGTGCCGGGCTCGAGGTCGAGGCCGTGCACCGGCCGGGTGCGGACGTGTCCGGTCCGCTGGTGATCGGCCGCGTGCTCTCGGCCGTGGAGCTGACCGACTTCAAGAAGCCGATCTGGTACTGCCGCGTCGACGTCGGGCCCGAGCACAACGGGGACGAGGGGAGTCGCGGCATCGTCTGCGGTGCGCCCAACGTGGCCACCGCGGAGTACGTCGTCGCGGCGTTGCCCGGTGCGGTGCTGCCGGGTGACTTTGCGATCGCCGCCAGGAAAACCTACGGGCACGTGTCCGACGGGATGATCTGCTCCGGACGTGAGCTGGGGATCAGCGACGACCACAGTGGAATCCTGGCCTACTCGACGGCCGAGCTCCCGTCCGGCGTGGAGCCGGGCAGCGACGCGAAGCCGCTGCTCGGCCTGGACGACGTGGTGTTCGAGCTGGCGATCACGCCGGACCGCGGCTATTGCTTCTCGGTGCGCGGGCTGGCGCGGGAACTCAGCCACTCGCTGGATGTGCCGTTCCGCGACCCCGCGTCGCTCGTGGACGCCCCCGCCGCGACCGCGGAGCCGCCGCACCCGGTCGTCGTGGAGGACCCGGTCGGCTGCGACCGCTTCTACGCGCGGGCCGTGCGCGGGTTGAACCCCGCGGCGCCCTCGCCGCTGTGGATGAAGCGGCGCCTGCAGGCCGCCGGGGTGCGCTCGATCTCGCTGGCCGTCGACGTCACGAACTACCTGATGCTCGAGCTGGGCCAGCCGATGCACGCGTTCGACCGTTCTGCGCTCACCGGTCCGATCGTGGTGCGGCGCGGGCGACCCGGGGAGCGTCTCACGACGCTCGACGGGGCCGACCGGGTCATCGATCCGGAAGACCTGCTGATCACCGATGACACCGGCCCGATCGGGCTGGCCGCGGTGATGGGTGGCGCCACGACCGAGATCAGCGACGACACGACGGACGTGCTGATCGAGGCGGCCCACTGGGATCCGGTCTCGGTGGCGCGGACCGCGCGGCGGCACAAGCTGCCCAGCGAGGCGTCCAAGCGGTTCGAGCGGGGTGTCGATCCGGAGATGACCGCGGTCGCCGCGGAAGCCGCGGTGCGGTTGCTCGTGGAGTACGGCGGGGCCGTGGCCGACCCGAACGTCCTCGATGTGGACGCGCGGCGAGCCATCGAGCCGATCCGGCTACCGGTCGGGCTGCCGTCGCGGGTGATCGGCGTGGACTACTCGCGGTCGACCGTGGAGCGTCGTCTGCGGGACGTCGGGTGCACGGTGACCACCGCCGGCGAGGACGAGCTCTGGGTGTTGCCCGCCAGCTGGCGCCCCGACCTCACCGACCCGATCGACCTGGTCGAAGAGGTCGCACGGTTGGAGGGCTACGACAACATCCCGTCGCTGCTGCCGCCGACGCCGTCGAGTTCGGGCCTCACCGACGGTCAGCGTCGTCGCCGTTCGGTGGCGCGGACGCTGGCCGAGGCGGGCTTCGTCGAGGTGCTCAGCTACCCGTTCGTGTCGCCGACCGTCCACGACGCGTTCGGGCTCGACCTGGACGACCCGCGCCGGAACGCGGCCCGGCTGGCGAACCCGCTCTCGGACACCGAGCCGGAGATGCGTACCAGCCTGCTCCCCGGCTTGCTCAAGGCGGCGCAGCGCAACATCGGCCGCGGGCAGCGGGACGTGTCGCTGTTCGAGCTGGGGCTGGTCTTCCATCCGGCTTCGGGTGCCGCTGCGGCGCCCCGGCTGGGCGTCGACCGGCGGCCGACCGACGAGGAGCTCGAAGCGCTCTTCGCGGCGGTACCCGCGCAGCCCCGCCACGTGGCGGTAGTGCTCGCCGGTGACCGCGACCCGGCCGGGTGGTGGGGGCCGGGGCGTGCGGCGTCGTGGGCCGACGCGATCGAGGCGGCGCGCACCGTGGCCGCGGCCGCCGGCGTGACGCTCGAGGTGCGGCGGGGCGAGTTGGCGCCGTGGCACCCCGGCCGATGCGCGTCGCTCGTGGTCGACGGCCACGTCGTGGGGCACGCGGGCGAGTTGCACCCCCGGGTCGTCGCCGCGCTCGAATTGCCGGCGCGCACGGCGGCGATGGAGCTGAACCTGGACGCGTTCCCCGACTCCGTGGTGCCGACCGCGCCCGTGATCTCGCCGTTCCCGCCGGCGCTGCTGGACGTGGCACTCGTAGTCGGCGAGTCCGTACCATCGGCGGAGGTGGAGGCCGCGCTCACGGAGGGCGCCGGGCCGCTGCTGGAGTCGGTGCGGTTGTTCGACGTCTATACGGGGTCGCAGGTGGGTGAGGGACACAAGTCGCTCGCGTTCGCGCTGACGTTCCGCGCCCCCGATCGGACGTTGACGGTGGAAGAAGCCACCACAGCCCGAGACGCGGCCGTCAGCACCGCCGCCACGACCTGCGGCGCAGCACTCAGGGCCTAACTAGAAGTGTCACTAGCGGTGCGTGACTGGCAGTCGCGCACCGCTAGATTACTTTTCTTGGGCCGAGCACACTTTGTTGTTCTCGACAGTGAAAATCACGTTGGCCCGGCGGACGAAGGTTTCGCCGTTGCGTTCAACCTGATAGGTGACACGAGTGTCGAGCAAAACGTTGTCGCCTCGACCTTCCCTTGAGCCCTCGTTGGTCCATCGCACGTCCGTAAGAGTTACGCCGTCGTCCGCAAATCCCTTGTGGAATTCGTCGATGAGGTTGGCAGCTTCCTCCTGGGATCCAGAGCATATGACCTCGGATAGCTCGCTAGGATCACGATTCTGGAGGCTAAGAAAGTATTGTGATATCGCCTCGGATGGATTCTCCGGCGAATCATCAAAATACTGGTAGAGGAACCATCCAAGTACTGAACAGACAGCAAGAGCGGCAGCCGCTAGCACGGCGAGAACTATCGCAAGTGTCTTCCGCCGCTTGCGGTCGGCGAAGTTTTCTGGCTGTTCGGCCATTCGCAACAGCCCTCCTGCGCGTTAAAGACGGTACGCCAAGGCTACCGGCGTGCTGTGCTGCGACCGGAGCGTGCCGTGGCCACCGTTGCATGGGAATCCGAGAGGATGCATACTCATACGTAGACCGGTGATCGGAGGGGCGTGGTGGGTGTGCGGGCGGCGGTAGCTGGTGCCAGCGGATACGCAGGCGGAGAACTCCTCCGCCTCCTCCTCTCCCACCCCCACATCGAACTCGGCGCCCTGACCGCCGCGTCCAGCGCCGGCACGACCGTCGGCGAGCACCACCCCCACCTGGCCCCGCTGGCCGACGTCGTCCTCCAACCGACGACGATCGAGACCCTCCAGGGACACGACGTCGTCTTCCTCGCCCTCCCGCACGGTCACTCCGGTGAGATCGCGAAGGCCCTTCCCGAGTCCACGGTTGTCATCGACTGCGGCGCCGACTTCCGGCTGGCCGACCCGGTCGCCTGGAAGCGCTGGTACGGCAGCGACCACGCCGGCACCTGGCCCTATGGCCTGCCGGAACTTCCCGGCGGCCGGGAGGCACTGCAGGGGGCCCGCCGGATCGCGGTCCCGGGTTGCTATCCGACCTCCGCGAGCCTGGCCCTCGCACCGGCCTACGCTGCCGGGATCGCCGGTCCGGACGCGGTGGTGGTCGCCGCTTCGGGAGCCTCCGGAGCGGGCAAGTCCCTCAAGCCGCACCTTCTCGGTGCCGAGGTGATGGGTTCGCTGTCGGCCTATGGCGTCGGCGGTGCTCACCGTCACACGCCGGAGATCATTCAGAACCTGAGCGCCGCCGCCGGTGAGCCGGTCAGCGTCTCGTTCACCCCGGTTCTGGCGCCCCTGCCGCGCGGCATCCTTGCGACCTGCACGGCACCCGCGAAGCCCGGCGTCACCACCGAGAGGCTGCGCGAGGTCTACGAGACCGCCTACGCCGACGAGCCGTTTGTCAGCGTGCTCCCTGCGGGACGGTGGCCCACCACGGCAGCGACCCTGGGTGCCAACACGGCGCAGATCCAGGTCGCGCTGGATGAGGACGCCAACCGGATCGTCGTCGTCGCAGCGATCGACAACCTGACCAAGGGCACCGCGGGCGCCGCGGTGCAATGCCTCAACCTGGCCCTCGGACTGCCCGAGACCACAGGCCTGCCGACGACGGGAGTAGCACCGTGAGCGTCACCAGCGCGAAGGGGTTCCAGGCCAGCGGCGTCGCGGCCGGTCTCAAGAGCAACGGCGACCCGGACCTGGCGCTGGTGGTCAACATCGGCCCGCTCGACGCCGCCGCCGGTGTGTTCACGACGAACCGCGTCAAGGCCGCGCCGGTGCTCTGGAGTGAGCAGGTCCTCAAGGCCGGACGGCTGACCGCGGTGGTCCTGAACTCCGGGGGCGCGAACGCCTGCACCGGCCCGGCCGGTTTCCAGGACACGCACGCCACCGCGGAGCGGGTCGCGGAGCGGCTCGGCTGCGGTGCAGCCGACGTCGCGGTCTGCTCGACGGGCGTGATCGGCGTGCGGCTGCCGATCGACGCGTTGCTGTCCGGCGTCGACGCCGCAGCCGCGGCGCTCGGAACGGCCGCCACCGCCGACGGCGGCGGCGCCGCGACCGCCGACGCCACCACCGCTACCGCCGGCGCCACCGGCAACGGCGCCAACACCACCGCCGACGCCGACGCCTACGGCAACGGCAACGCCTACGGCAACGCCGACGGCAACGGCAACGCCTACGGCAACGCCGACGGCAACGGCAACGGCAACGGCAACGGCAAGAACACCACCCCCGGCGGCACCGCCGCAGCCCGCGCCATCATGACCACCGACACCCACCCCAAAACCACCACGATCCACGGCAACGGATTCGTCGTCGGCGGCATGGCCAAGGGCGCAGGCATGCTCGCACCGGCGCTGGCCACGATGCTCTGCGTCCTCACCACGGACGCGATCGCCGACGCCGACACGCTCGACGCCGCCCTGCGGGCCGCCACCGCCCGCACGTTCGACCGGATCGACTCCGACGGCTGCATGTCCACGAACGACACCGTGCTGCTGCTCGCGTCCGGCGCGTCCGGCGTGCGCCCCAGCGCGGAGGAACTCGAAGCCGCGGTCACGCAAGCCTGCCAGGACCTCTCCCGCCAGCTCATCGGCGACGCCGAGGGGGCGTCCAAGGAGATCGCGATCACCATCACCGGCGCGGCCACCGAAGCAGAGGCGGTTACGGTTGCGCGGGCGATCGCCCGGAACAACCTGCTGATGTGCGCGCTGTTCGGCAACGACGCCTACTGGGGCCGGGTGCTGGCCGCGGTCGGCACCACTGACGCCACGTTCGACCCCGACCAGCTCGACGTGTCGTTCAACGGCGTGCAGGTCTGCAAGAACGGCGCCGCGGATCCCGACGCCCCCACCGTCGACATCTCCGGCCGCGACCTGGCGGTGGGCGTCGACCTGCACGCCGGCACGGCCGAGGCCACCGTGTACACCAACGACCTGACGTTGGCCTACGTCCACGAGAATTCGGCATACACCTCGTGACGGCCACCGATCACATGCTCTCTGCACGCGACATCGAAGCCGCACAGCGCAAGGCCCGGGTCCTCATCGAGGCGCTGCCGTGGCTCAAGCGGTTCAACGGCGCCGTCGTCGTCGTCAAGTACGGCGGCCACGCGATGACCGACGAGGCGCTCAAGCGCGCGTTCGCCGCCGACATGGTGTTCCTGCGCTACGCCGGCGCGCGTCCCGTCGTCGTCCATGGCGGTGGACCGCAGATCTCGTCCATGCTCAACCGGCTCGGCATCGACAGCGAGTTCCGCGGCGGCTTCCGCGTCACCACTCCGGAGACGATGGACGTCGTCCGGATGGTGCTCGTCGGGCAGGTCGGCCGGGAACTCGTCGGCCTGATCAACGAGCACGGGCCGTTCGCCGTCGGCATGTCCGGCGAGGACGCTCATCTCCTCACCGCCACCCGCCGGTCGGCGACCGTCGATGGGGAGCAAGTGGACGTCGGCCTCGTCGGTGACGTCGCCACCGTCAACCCGGCAGCGGTCTGGGACCTGATCGAGTCCGGACGCATCCCGGTGATCTCCACCGTGGCCCCGGACGCCGACGGCCAGGTGCACAACCTCAACGCCGACACCGCGGCGTCCGCGATCGCGGTCGCGCTCGGCGCGCAGAAGCTCGTGGTCCTCACCGACGTCGAGGGCCTCTACACCCGCTGGCCCGACCACGACTCGCTGGTCAGCCAGATCGGCACCCAGGAGCTGGAGGAGCTGCTCCCGTCGCTGTCGGCGGGCATGATCCCGAAGATGGAGGCGTGCCTGCGCGCGGTCCGCGGCGGCGTGCCCCAGGCGACCGTGATCGATGGGCGGGTGGCGCACTCCCTGCTCCTGGAAATCTTCACCGAGGAAGGATTCGGCACGATGGTCGTTCCCAGCCCGGAGGCGGCCTCATGACCGGCTCGCCCACCCCGCCCGCGGCCCCGCAGTCCGTGTCCGCCCCGGATAACCCCGAGGGTCTCTCCGCCCGCTGGCGCGCCGCGCTCATGGACAACTACGGCACCCCCTCGACCGCGCTGGTCAAGGGCGACGGCGCCACCGTCTGGGACGACCGGGGCCGCCAGTACGTCGACCTCTACGCCGGAATCGCGGTCAACGTGGTCGGGCACGCCCACCCGGCGATCGTCGAGGCGGTCTCCACCCAGATCGCCACGCTCGGCCACGTATCGAACCTGTTCGCGAGCGTCCCGGCCGTGACGCTGGCCGAGCGACTGCTCGCGCTGTCCGGCCGCGACGGACGCGTCTACTTCTGCAACTCCGGCGCGGAGGCCAACGAGGCGGCGTTCAAGCTGTCCCGACGTACCGGTAAGACGCACGTCGTGGCCGCGCACGGCGGATTCCACGGCCGGACGATGGGCGCACTGGCGCTCACCGGCCAGCCCACGAAGCGCGACCCGTTCCTGCCGCTGCCCGGCGACGTCACGCACGTCCCGTACGGCGACGTCGACGCGCTCGCCGAAGCGGTCACCGACGAAACCGCGATGGTGATCCTCGAACCGACGCTCGGCGAGGCCGGTGTCGTCCCGCCGCCGCCCGGCTACCTCGCCGAAGCCCGCCGCATCACCACAGCGCACCACGCGCTGCTCGTCCTCGACGAGGTGCAGACCGGCATCGGACGCACCGGCTACTGGTTCGCCCACCAGGCCGACGGCATCCAGCCCGACGTCGTGACGCTCGCGAAGGGCCTCGGCGGCGGGCTCCCGCTCGGCGCCTGCATCGCGTTCGGGGACGCCGCCGAGCTGCTCGGTCCGGGCAGTCACGGTTCGACGTTCGGCGGCAACCCGGTCTGCTGCGCCGCAGCGCTGGCCGTGCTCGACACGATCGTCGCCGAGGACCTGCTCGCGCGCGCCAAGCACCTGGGCGAGCGGCTGCGCGCCGGCATCGAGAACCTCGACGGCGTCGCCGAGGTGCGGGGGAGCGGTGCGCTGCTCGGCGTCGTCCTGACCGACTCGGTGGCGAAGGCCGCCGAGGCGGCCCTCGCCGATGCCGGCTTCCTCGTCAATGCGGTGGCTCCCGGCGTGCTGCGGCTGGCCCCGCCGTTGGTGCTCACCGACGAACAGGTGGACGCCTTCCTCGCGGCCCTCCCGGCAGCGCTCACCGCCGCCACGGCGCCCCCGGCAACGCCCGCCGCGGCGCCCCCGAAACCCCCCACTACCACCGGGAGCACGCGGTGACCCGCCACTTCCTCGCCGACGACGACCTCACCCCGGACGAGCAGTCCGAGATCCTCGAGCTCGCGCTCCGGATGAAGGCCGACCGGCACGCGTTCACCCCGCTGGCCGGCCCGAAGAGCGTCGCCCTGCTGTTCGACAAGCCCTCGACCCGCACCCGGGTCTCGTTCGCGATCGGCGTCGCCGAACTCGGCGGGTACCCGCTGCTCCTGGACTCCGGGAGCAGCCAGCTCGGCCGTGGCGAGACGATCGAGGACACCGCCCGCGTCCTCGACCGGCAGTGCGCCGCGATCGTCTGGCGGACGTTCGGCCAGGAGCGCGTCGAGGCGATGGCGAGCGTCAGCGCGGTGCCGGTCGTCAACGCGCTCACCGACCTGTTCCACCCGTGCCAGATCCTGGCCGACCTGCTCACGATCCGGGAGCGCTTCGGCACGGTGGCCGGCCGCACGCTCACCTATCTCGGTGACGCGGCGAACAACATGGCCCACTCGTACCTGCTGGGCGGGGCGGTCGCCGGCCTCCACGTCCGGATCGCCGGCCCGGAGAACGCCCTGCCCGACCCGACGATCGTCCAGCGCGCGAAGACGATCGCCGAAAGGACGGGCAGCGAAATCACGATCACCGACGACCCCAAGGCGGCCGCCGACGGCACCGACGTCCTGGCCACCGACACCTGGGTCTCGATGGGGCAGGAGACCGCGAACTCCGCCGACCGCCTGGCCACCCTCGCGCCGTACCGGGTCGACGCCGATGCGGTCGCGCTGGCGGCGGCCGACGCGATCGTGTTGCACTGCCTGCCGGCCTACCGGGGCAACGAGATCAGCGCCGACGTGCTGGACGGCCCGCGTTCGGCGGTCTGGGACCAGGCGGAGAACCGTCTGCACGCGCAGAAGGCGTTGCTCACCTGGCTGCTCGACCAGCCCTGATCGTTATCCTCAGCGACCACAGCCGACGACTGCCAGCGACCGAAGAGCCAGCGACCGACCCGACGAGCGACGGACGATGAGCAACCGACGATGAGCAATCCGGTGACCAAAGCGGCCCGCCACGCCCGGATCAGCGAGCTGGTCCGTTCCACGCCGATCCCGTCGCAGACCGTGTTGGCCAGACTCCTGGCCGACGAGGGCATGGCCGTCACCCAGGCCACGCTCTCCCGCGATCTCGAGGAACTCGGCGCGGTCAAGCTGCGGGGGGCGGACGGGTCACCGGCCTCATACGTCCTGCCGGAGGAGGGCGCGGCCCCGATGCGGCCGTCGGTCGCGCCACCCGACCTGCTGGTCCGGCGCCTTCAGGAACTTCTGACCGGCGCCGAGGCCAGCGGCAACCTGGTGGTGCTCCGGACGCCGCCCGGCGCCGCGCAGTTCCTCGCGTCCGGCCTGGACCGCTCCGGCCTGCCCGACATCATCGGCACGATCGCCGGCGACGACACGATCCTCGTCATCACCCGCGACCCGGCCGGCGGCCAGGCGTTCGCCGCCAAAGCACTCGACTGGGCCCACCGCGGAACGACACCCGGCCCGGCCGGCGCCCCGGGCCACCCCAGCACGCCGGGCGATCCCGGCGCCCCGGGCCGCCCCAGCACGCCGGGCGATCCCGGCGCCCCGGGCCGCCCCAGCACGCCGGGCGATCCCGGCACGCCGGGCCGCCCCAGCACCCCGGGCGATCCCGGCACGCCGGGCCGCCCCAGCACGCCGGGCGATCCCGGCACCCCGGGCCACCCCAGCACGCCCGGCGACGCCGACACGCCGACCCACACCCGACCCGCGGCGCCCGACCTCGTATCGTCGCCTGACTCGACCTTCTCCAAGGAACCTTCGTGACCCACCCCGAGCCCAACGCAGAGACGACCCGCCTGTGGGGCGGCCGGTTTTCCGGCGGACCGGCCGAGGCACTGGCCCGGCTGTCCGTCAGCGTCCACTTCGACTGGCGCCTGGCCCCCTACGACCTCGCCGGCTCCCGCGCCCACGCCCGCGTCCTGAACCGCGCCGGGCTCCTCACCGCCGACGAGCTCCACCTGATGCTCAAGGCGCTCGACGAGCTCGAGAAGGACTGCGCCGAGGGGGCATTCACCCCGACGATCGACGACGAGGACGTCCACACCGCCCTCGAACGCGGCCTCCTCGAACGGCTCGGCGCGCTCGGCGGCAAGCTCCGCGCCGGCCGCAGCCGCAACGACCAGGTCGCCACCGACCTGCGCCTCTACCTGCGCGACCACGCGCGCGGCGTCGCGAAGGGCCTCACCGACCTGGCGGACGCACTCACCGAGCAGGCCGAGAAGCACAAGACCGTGCCGGCCCCGGGCATGACCCACCTCCAGCACGCCCAGCCGATCCTGTTCAGCCACCAGCTGCTCGCCCACGTCCAGTCGTTGCTCCGCGACCTCGACCGCCTCACTGACTGGGACGACCGCGCCGCGGTCAGCCCGCTGGGTGCCGGAGCCCTCGCGGGTTCCTCGCTGCCCCTCGACCCGGATGCGGTCGCGAGAGAGCTCGGTTTCTCCCGGAGCGCGCAAAACTCCATCGACGCGGTCAGCGACCGGGACTTCGCCGCGGAGTTCCTGTTCGTCGCGGCGCTGATCGGCGTCCACCTCTCCCGGCTGGGCGAAGAGTTCGTGCTCTGGACGTCGCAGGAGTTCGGCTGGGTCACGCTCGACGACGCGTTCGCGACCGGCAGCTCGATCATGCCGCAGAAGAAGAACCCGGACATCGCCGAACTCTCCCGCGGCAAGTCCGGCCGGCTGATCGGCCACCTCACCGGCCTGCTCGCCACGCTCAAGGCGCTTCCGCTCGCCTACGACCGTGACCTGCAGGAAGACAAGGAGCCGGTGTTCGACGCGGTCGAGACGCTCGACGTGCTCCTCCCGGCCCTCACCGGCATGGTGCGCACGATGCACGTCCACACCGAGGTGCTGGAGAAGTCGACGCCCACCGGCTTCGCTCTCGCGACCGACGTCGCCGAGTGGCTGGTCCGCAAGGGGGTCGCGTTCCGCGACGCGCACGAAATCGTCGGCGCTCTGGTAGCGAAAGCAGCGCACCGCGGCATCGAACTCGACGACCTCACCGACGACGACCTCTCCGAGGTCAGCCCGCACCTCGACCCCTCGGTCCGCAGCGTGCTGTCGGTCGACGGAGCCCTCCGCGCCCGCACCACCCCGGGCTCCACCGGCCCGGACGCGGTAGCGGTCCAGCTCAGCGAAGCCAAAACCACGATCGAGCACTTCAAGAACTGGGCGGCAGAGCAAGTGGTGCCCCGCTGAGCCTGGAACACATCCTGGAAGGACCGCCCGAGGAGGCCGCACCAGCGCTCCTCGGGCGGTACATCCACGCGCACGGGGTCACGGTCCGGCTTACCGAGGTCGAGGCCTACGCGGGCACCGCCGGTGACCCCGCCTCGCACGCCCACCGCGGCCCCACCCCGAGAAACGCCAGCATGTTCGAGGGCCCCGGCACGCTGTACGTCTACTTCAGCTACGGCATGCACTGGTGCGTCAACATCACCTGCGGACCGGTCGGCGTCGCCTCCGCCGTCCTGCTCCGCGCCGGACAGGTGGTCGACGGCCTCGAGCACGCGCGACGAGGCCGCACCATCCCGCTCAAGGACCTCGCCCGCGGCCCCGCCCGGCTCGCCAAGTCACTCGGACTCGACCGCACCGCGGACGGCACCAACCTCCTCGACGGCAACGGCCCGCTCACGATCGTCCCCGGCCACGACCTCGGAGGGCGGATCAGAACCGGCCCCCGCACCGGCGTCTCGAAGGAGGCCGACCGGCCGTGGCGGTTCTGGATCGACGGGGACCCGACAGTCAGCCCGTATAGGCGTTCGCCCAGAGCTGTGCAGATACGGAATGATGCTGTGCGTGAGTGACTTCCTCGACGAACTACGCTGGCGTGGCCTGATCGCCCAGACCACTGACGAACAGGCCCTGAGCGCGGCCCTCGACAACGCCCCGCTCACGGTTTATGCCGGGTTCGACCCCACCGCGGCGAGCCTGCACGCCGGTCACCTCGTCCCGCTGCTCACGCTGCGCCGTTTCCAGCAGGCCGGCCACCGGCCGATCGTCCTGGCCGGCGGCGCCACCGGACTGATCGGTGACCCCAGCGGTCGCTCCACCGAACGCGTCCTCAACACCCCGGAGCGCGTCCGCGAGCTGGTCGAAGCCCTCCGACCCCAGCTGGCGAGGTTCGTCGACTTCGAGCAAGGCGCTCTCCTCGCCAACAACCTCGACTGGACCGCCTCCGTCTCGGCACTCGACTTCCTCCGCGACGTCGGCAAGCACTTCCCGGTCACCCAGATGCTCGCGCGCGAGTCCGTCGCCGCCCGCATCAACTCCGGTGGACTGAGCTACACCGAGTTCAGCTACCAGCTCCTCCAGGCCAACGACTTCCTTCAGCTCTACCGTGACCAGGGTTGCCGCCTCCAGATCGGCGGCAACGACCAGTGGGGCAACATCACCGCGGGCCTCGACTACATCCGCCGCGTCACCGCCAACGAGGGCGGCCCCGCGCACGCGCTCACGCTCCCGCTGCTCACCAACGCCAACGGCGAGAAGTTCGGCAAGAGCACCGGCGGCGGCTCCGTCTGGCTCGACCCCGACCTCACCAGCCCCTACGCCTGGTACCAGTTCTGGTTCAACACCGACGACCGCGACGTTGTCGCCAGGCTCAAGACGTTCACGTTCCTCGACCGCAAGGAGATCGAGGAGCTCGAGATCGCCGTTGCCGAGCGCCCCGCGGCCCGCCTGGCCCAGCGTCGGCTCGCCGAAGAGATGACCACGCTGGTCCACGGCGCCGACGAAACCGCCGCCGTGAACACCGCCAGCCAAGCCCTCTTCGGCCGCGCCGAGCTGCGTGACCTCCCCGGAGAGACGCTCCGCGCCGCGCTCACCGAAGCGGGCTTGCACCAGGTGACCGGCGAACTCCCGACGGTCGCGGCATTGCTCCAGGCCTCCGGCCTCGCGTCGAGCCTCTCCGAGGCCCGGCGCACGGTCCGCGAGGGCGGCGCGTACGTCAACAACGTCAAGGTCACCGACGGCGAGGTCCCTCCCTCCCGGGAGGAACTGCTCCACGGCCGCTGGCTGGTGCTCCGCCGCGGCAAGCGCACAATCTCCGGTGTCGAGGTCCTTTAGATCTACGCCTGCCTGGCGCGCGCCGGTCGCTTCCGCGTCCGGCGCGGCCGGTGGCGGGCCGCGCGACGCGCGGTTCCGCCGTCGTTGGCGCGGGAGGGGTCCTTCCTCCGGTCACTACTCACCGCACCACACTGTGCCGACCCCCGCAGTGGCGCCGGGCCTCGCCACCGCAAGTGGACGCATTCAGGCAAGTGATAGGTCGCCTGAACGCGCCCACTCGGCCTCCTGACGGCCGGGCCTCACACGACCCGGATGCCTGGCGTTCGCGGTCGTCGGCGCCGCGGTGTCCACGAACGTGGCCCGGTTCGCCGACACCGTGCGGGGCCCGTCAGATGAGGGGTTCTCGGGCTGTAACAGGTGCCTTAGAGGCCGGTTCCGCGTATCCGGCGTCGAAGGGTCAACGTCGTCCCGCCCCAGACCCGCCGCAGCCCACCCCGCGAAGACCGCACGCCGACCCGCTCTGTGCCAACAGCGGGGCCGCCCAGTGCAGGATCAACAGTGGTGCCGTTCCGCGTAGAGCCGACACCACCGTGGGCAGGGCCGGCTCGTGGTCGGGGTAGACCCAGGTCCAACAGCGGTGCCGTCACGCCGGTAGGTCTGTGGTGACCGGGGCTGGCGGTGGTCTGTGGAGATTGGTTGTTGCTCGTTCGCTGAGGTGGCGGTCGTCCCTTGTCGGATGGCGCCGGGGCCGGTGCTCGTGGCGCGACGAGCGCCGCTGGGCGACGTGGCCACCGGCGGCAGAGACGCCACCGACTGTGCCCGGAGAGGTGTGGCCACCGCCACGTCCGGGCGGTTTGCGGATCGTCGGCGAGCCGCGTAGATTTCATCGAGCCCGCAGGGGAGACGGACACCAGCCGGTCGCGCAAGCGGCGGAGTGGACGGCCCGCGGGAAAGCAGCCGATCTGACCGGTGCGAACCGGGCGGTAGTGCTGTGCCGGGCGAGGCGGCCGAATTTGGCGCCGCGGGATCGACCGGATACGCTGGGAAGCCCGAGCGAACAGCGCCTCAACGGCGCGGTTTGTGACGGTGTAGGGGCCAGGCCGAAAGGAACTGTGCGAATTTGGCGCAGCGAATTCGACCCGGTAAGCTGGGAAACGCAAGACGGCGAGCGGAAATCGTCTCCGACAGGAGCGATAAAGCAAGCCGGAATTGCACTTCCGGCGCTCGATCGGAAAGCGGAGCGAATTTGGTTCTGCGAAACGGTTCGGGTAAGCTTGAAAACGAAAGACAGCAAGCCTCAACGAAGTCCTAGCGGGCGGGTTTGATGCGCGTGTGTTGTTTGAGAACTCAACAGTGTGTTCAAAAGTTAGTGCCAAGTGTTTTACCCTCGGCCCATCGTTTGGTGGGTTGATGGTTCCTT